>JADLHU010000114.1 GCA_020848655.1 Novosphingobium sp. | reverse complement strand
AGACGATGGCATCGCCGATGCGGCCCATCACCAGCGGGCGGATGCCCAGCGGATCGCGGCAGGCGATCATGCCTTCGGGTGTCATGCAGATCAGCGACTAGGCGCCTTCCACCATGCGCAAGGCATCGACGAAGCGATCGAGCAATGTGGGATAGCGGCTGGTCGCGACGAGGTGGATGATGACTTCGGTATCGGACGTGGAATGGAAGATCGCGCCCTTCTGCACCAGATCGCGCTTCACGGTCATCGCGTTGGAGATGTTGCCGTTATGCGCGATCGCGAAGCCGCCAGACGCGAGATCGGCGAACAGCGGCTGCACGTTGCGCAGGCCCGATCCGCCGGTGGTGGAATAGCGCACGTGGCCCGAGGCCATGTGGCCGGGCAGTTCGGAGAAATCCTCGGCGCGCGAGAACACTTGCGCCACATGGCCGATGCCGCGCCGCGAATAGAATTCGCCGCCGTCACCGGCCGCGCTGTCGAAGCTGGTGATGCCCACCGCTTCCTGGCCGCGATGCTGGAGCGCGTGAAGGCCCAGCGCCGTCGTCGCCGCCGCATCGCGCGCGCCGATCACGCCAAAGATGCCGCACTCTTCGCGCAGCTTGTCGTCACCGATATCCCAGGGGGCACGGTCAGAATTGGGTTGGGTGATGTTCATAGACTCATCCGCCTGGCGCCAGCGCCTGTCGGCCGCGCATTTGGGCCTAAACGGTCGCGAAAGCAAGGGGATGGGCCACCGAAGCGCCGCGCCGTCCCCCGCTTTGTCCGCGCCTGCCCCGCCAGGCCGCGGCGTCGCCGCGCCGCAAATGCCGCAGCGCAATATGGCGCAAGGGATGAAGTGCTTGTTTGCATGACGCTAATTTGACGGTGCTGGCCGTTTCGCCGGCTGGGGCAGAATGGCATTGCAGGCGGCCTTGGGAATGGCGGCCGCCTTCAGACTTTCGCCAGCACTTCCGCCCGGATGCCCGGTACCAGCCCCGGATCGGCCAGCAGGCGTTCCTCTTCCTCGGCCAGGATCGCCAGGAACGCCTCGCGCTTGAAAGTGCGCATGTGGTCGGCCGAAAGCGTGGCGTTGTCGGGCAGGGCGGACGCTACCAGGTCGATCATGCGCTCCGCACCGTGCAGCCGGCCCCACAGATAGTCGTTTTCGCGGTAGGCTCGGCTGAAGAAGGCGCCGAAATTGTAGAATTCCACACCGCGCAGCGTTTCCTGCGCGCCGCCCTGCCGGATCGCGCCGCAATCGTCGGGCGATATGCGATCGACTTTCACCGGATCGAACTCGGTCAGCCCTTCGCCGCGCAGCAGCGCCAGCGTGACCGAATCGTAGAAGGGATAGCCAAGGTAGGCGAGCAGCATCCGCCGCCGCAGCGCCTGCGGCATGTCGGCCATGGCCGCCGCCAGCATTGCATCGGAAATGGCATCGGTCTCGACCAGCCGCCGCCGCCGGGCGATGCTGTCGAGCACCATGCCCGGATCGTCGAACACCTGGCGCGCCAGATCGGGAAAATCGGGACCAAGCGCTTCGCTGGCCTCGCGCTCGAAATAGAGCGACAGCGCGGCGAACACCGCTTCGCGAGCACGGTCGCGCGCATCTTCGGCCACATCCTCGCTGCCCGGCGGGTCCCAGTCCTGCGTCAGCCGGCGGGCCAGCAGGCGCAGGCGGCGGATGCGGAACGGCAGGTCGTGATCGGCGAAGAAGGCGATGGCTTCCTTCGATGCGCCGCCGCGCAGCGCCGACATGCGATCCAGCCCCTGCGACGCGAGATAGGCGGTCAGGTGGTGGGCGATCGGCTCCGGCCCGGCCAGCGCCAGCCCCGGCGCGGCCTCGAAAATCTCGCGCGCCAGGGTATCGACGATGCCGGCGAACTTGACCTGCGCATAGCCGTGATAGGCAAAGCCGGCCTGCTCAGCCGCGGCCTGCTGCGCCCGCGCGCGCCAGGCGGCCAGGCGCTTCACCGTGGGCCGGTCGAGGAACAGCGTGAAGCCGAACAGCTTTTCCACCGTCTGTTCCACTTCCGGGCGCAGCGCCGCGACGATGCCGCGCATCCGCGCCATCTCGGCCGACTGGCGGGCCAGTGCCTCCAGATTGTCGCGCACCGGCTGTTCGCGCGGGATCGAGGACAGCGAGCCGAAGATCACCGAGAAGAAGCCCGGCCGGCGGGGGTCGTCGCGTTCCAGCCCGCCGACGCGATCGGGGCGGGGATCGATGTAGACGAAGCGGCGATCGACCTCGTGCTGCGCCGGCCGATCGCGCAGCACGCCCATGGCATCGGCGAAGGGCGCGTTGACGAGCACCGAACCGTCGATCAGCGAAATGCCTTCCACGTCGCCGCGCCGGACGTGCTGCGGCATGATCCGTTCGGCGAAGCTGGCGCGCGATGGCCAGGCTAGACCGCGCTCGGCGGCAAGGGCATCGATCTCGGCCAGTTGCAGCGGCGGGAATGCGCCGGGAAAGCTGGCCGTGGCGCGCGCCGCGAACAGCAGTTCCGGCATCGGCGCCAGTGCTCCGCCGGCGTGCACCGGCGTGCTGGCGCGAAAGCCGATCGACAGGCGGTGCTCGCTTTCCTGCACCAGCGGCGGGCTGTGCAGACGCAGCGTTTCCATGTGCCCCTTGAAGTCGGTGGCGGTGACGAACAGGTCAAGCGGATGGCCGGGCGGCAGCAGCGGCGCGCCGGCGGGCGCGGCGGCCATGGCTTCGAGCGCTTCGGCCAGCAGCCGCGAAAAGCCGATCCCGCCGAATGGTGGCTCGAACCAGCGCGAGCGGATCAGGCGCGACAGCTTGGCGCGCACTTCGCTGCGCGTTTCAGGCGCGACGCTGGCGGAGACGACGTTGCCCGGCCGCGTCAGCACGAACCACACCAGCGGCATGGCCCACAGCTTGGCCAGGCGCGACCATGGCCGCGCGTCGGGATCGACCAGCACGTCGATATCGGCGCGATCGAGCCACAACTGGGTCAGCGGTTCGATCGACTGGCCCGAGTGGATCGCCTGCGCCAGGAACACCCCGTTGATCCCGCCGGCGCTGGCGCCCGCGACGATATCGGCCAGCACTTTCAGCCGCAGGCCGTGGTGATCCTCGATATGACGCAGCAGGCGCAGGTAGACCCGTTCGCTGTCGGCCAGCCTGGCCCCGGTTCCTCCGGCGTGTTCGCCGCCGCCGGCATGGGCGCGGCTGGCGCGGGCGAGCTTCCACAGCTCCTTGGTGACGCCGTGCATGTAGACCGCCAGGCTGATGCCGCCATAGCAGACAAGCGCGATGCGAAGCTCCTTTTGGCGCATGGCCAGGACCATGGCAGAGGACGCCGCGTATCGCCAGAGGGATAGCATCCGGGCGGCAAGGCTTGAGTTCCCGCTCTGTTCTCGCTAACCCGGTGCCATGGCCAAACCGAAAACCCGCTATGTCTGCCAGGCGTGCGGCAGCATCTCGCACCGCTGGCAGGGCCAGTGCGCCGATTGCGGCGAATGGAACACATTGGCGGAAGAAGCGCCCAAGACGGTGTTTTCCGCCAAGCATGATTTGTCCTCGGGCGGGCGGGCCATCGCGTTCGAACCGCTCGACGCGCCGGGCAGGCCGCTGAAGCGGCGCAGTACGGGCCTGGCCGAATTCGATCGTGCGCTGGGCGGCGGGCTGGTGCCCGGCTCGGCCATCCTGATGGGCGGCGATCCGGGCATCGGCAAATCCACGCTGCTGCTCCAGGCGGCGGCGCGCGTGGCGCTGGCAGGGGGCGATACGGTCTATATCAGCGGCGAGGAAGCGGCCGGGCAGGTGCGGTTGCGGGCGGACCGGCTGGGCCTTGCCTCGGCCCCGATCCGCCTTGCCGCCGCCACCTCGGTGCGTGATATCCTGACCACGCTGGGCGGCATGGATCCGCCGGCGCTGCTGGTCATCGATTCGATCCAGACCATGCATTCAGACCAGATCGAAGGCGCGCCCGGCACCGTAAGCCAGGTGCGCGGCTGCGCCTTCGAACTGATCCGCTATGCCAAGGAAAGCGGGGTCGCGCTGGTGCTCGTCGGCCATGTCACCAAGGACGGGTCGATCGCCGGCCCGCGCGTGCTGGAACACATGGTCGACGTGGTGATGAGCTTCGAGGGAGAGCGCAGCCACCAGTATCGCATCCTGCGCAGCCTGAAGAACCGCTTCGGCCCAGTGGACGAGATCGGCGTGTTCGCCATGGCCGGGCAAGGGCTTGAGGAAGTGGGCAACCCTTCGATGCTGTTTCTTTCCGGGCGCGAAGGGGCGATTCCGGGCAGCGCGGTGTTTCCGGCGATGGAAGGCACGCGGCCGGTGCTGGTGGAAGTCCAGGCGCTGATCGTGCGGCTGGCGAGCGGGGCCACGCCGCGCCGCGCGGTGGTGGGCTGGGACAGCGGCCGGCTGGCCATGCTGCTGGCCGTGCTGGAAGCGCGCTGCGGACTGAATTTTTCGTCGGCCGAAGTCTATCTCAACGTCGCGGGCGGCTATCGCCTGGCCGATCCCGCCGCCGATCTGGCGGTGGCAGCCGCGCTGATCTCGGCGCTGGGCGACCGGCCGCTGCCCGCCGACGCGGTGTGGTTTGGCGAAGTGTCGCTGGCGGGCGAAGTGCGCCCCGTCGCCCACGCATCGCTTCGCCAGCGCGAGGCGGCGAAGCTTGGCTTCGGTTCGGCCCACGGGCCGGCGGGCGGCGGAAACGGCGAAAAGGGCATGCGCTATGCGCCCGTCGCGCTGCTGCCAAATCTCGTTGACCATATTTTGTCCGAAGCCTAGAAATCGCCGCCAGATGACCGGTTTCGATATTGCTGTCCTGCTGCTTGTCGGCGTGGGTGCCATTGCAGGATTCCTGCGGGGCTTCGTGCATGAAGTCCTCGCGCTTGCGGCCTGGCTTTTCGCGATGATCGCCATCCGCATGCTGCACACGCCGCTGTCGCTGGCTCTCCAGACCACGATCGGGACGGAATCGGGCGCTTCGGTGCTGGCTTTCGCGCTGCTGCTGTTGGTGCCCTATGCCACGATCAAGCTGATCGCCGGCTGGGCCGGCGCGCGCAGCCGCAGTTCGCTGCTGGGGCCGGTGGATCGTGTCCTGGGCTTCGGCTTCGGCGCGGTGAAGGGCATGATCATCGCGGTGCTGGCGTTCTCGGTGCTGGTGCTGGGCTATGATACCGTCTGGGGCGTCGGCGGACGGCCGAACTGGATCACGCAGGCGCGCACTTATCCCTTCGTCAACGCCAGCAGCGAGGAACTGGTGACGATGATCGCCCAGCGCCGCCGTGAGGCGATCGAAGCCGACGAGAAGACGAAAGGCGGCTGACGGCCATGGCCGCCACGGCCCTCTACACCCCCGAAGTCCTGGCGCTGGCCACTTCCCTGTCGGCATGGCCATGGGACGATGCGCTGCCGCTCCAGGGTGAGGCGCGCTCGCGCAGTTGCGGCAGCACCCTGGCGCTGGGGCTGGCCCTTGACGACGCGGGACGGATCGCCCGGATCGGCATCCGCGCGCGCGCTTGCGCCATCGGTCAGGCAGCGGCGGCGATCTTCGCGGGCGCGGCGATCGGGCGCGATGCCGCCCAGATCGCCCACGCGGCCGATGCCCTGCGCGCGTGGCTGAGCGGCGAGGGCGGTCTGCCCGACTGGCCGGGGCTGCCGGTGATCGCGCCAGCGCGCGATTATCCGGGCCGCCATGGCGCGATCCGGCTGGCTTGGGATGCGGCGCAAGACCTGCTTCCCACAGCCTGATTGCCTCGCTAGAGCAAGCGGCGAACGACAGATCGCACGGTCAGGGGGAGACGGTTCGTATGCCAGGGGAAGGTTCGAGTGACAGCACGGCGGCGGGGCTTGCCGTGCCGTCTCATGTGGAGCCAAGCGCGTCCGATGTCCGCCTTGTCATCGCCGCATCGTCGGCCGGTACGATCTTCGAATGGTATGACTTCTTCATCTACGGCACGCTGGCCGGGATCATCGGCAAGACTTTCTTCCCTTCGGGCAATGCCACGCTGGAAACGCTGCTGGTCTGGGCCGGCTTCGCGGTCGGTTTCGGGTTCCGGCCGCTGGGCGCGGTCTTGTTCGGTTATCTGGGCGACAAGCTGGGCCGCAAGTACACGTTCCTCGTCACGGTAACGCTGATGGGCATCGCTACCGCCGGCGTCGGCCTGATCCCGTCGGCCACTTCGATCGGCCTTGCCGCGCCGATCATCGTCATCCTGCTGCGCGTGTTGCAGGGGCTGGCGCTGGGCGGCGAATATGGCGGCGCGGCGATCTATGTGGCGGAGCATTCCCCGCCCGAACGGCGCGGCTATTTCACCAGCTTCATCCAGGCCAGCGTCGTTGGCGGCTTCGTGCTCAGCCTGATCGTCGTGCTGACCTGCAAGGCACTGATGAGCGAGACTCTCTGGAACGAATGGGGCTGGCGCGTGCCCTTCATCCTGTCGATCGCGCTGCTTGGCATTTCGCTGTGGATGCGCCTGAAGCTGTCGGAAAGCCCGGTGTTCAAGGCAATGCAGGAACAAGGCGAACTGGCTGGCAACCCCTTCGTCGAAAGCTTCACCTATCCCGGCAACAAGAAGCGCATCTTCATTGCCCTGTTCGGCATCGCTGCCGGACTGACGGTGATCTGGTATACCGCAATGTTCTCGGCGCTCAGCTTCCTCAAGGGCGCGATGCGGGTTGAGGATACGCTGGCCGAAGTGATCATCGGCACCGGCGCCTTCGTCGGCATGATCTTCTTCCTGATCGTCGGCAAACTGTCAGACCGCATCGGCCGCAAGCGCCCGATCGTCGTCGGCTACCTGTTGACGCTGGTGCTGCTGTTCCCGCTCTACTGGGTGATGGGCAACGCCGCCAATCCGGCGCTCGCCGCCGCCGCAGAACGCGCGCCCGTGGTCGTGTCCGGCCCCGATTGCAGCTACAGCCTGTTCGCCGCCGAACAGAAAACCCCATGCGCCAAGCTGTTGGCCGACCTGACCGCAACCGGCATCAGTTACTCGGTCAAGGCCGCGCCCGAACTTTCGGCCACGGTGGGCGGCCAGCCGCTGCCGCTGCCCAGCTATGCCTGGGCCGACAAGACCGGCCGTGCCGCGCAATTGCAAGGCTGGCTGGCCGATGCCGGCTATGACTTCGCGAAAGTGCGTCCCTCGGCCGGGCAGATTGCGGTCATTCTGGCCTGCATACTGGCGATGATGGCGCTGTCGGGCATGACTTATGGCCCGGTCGCGGCGCTGCTGACCGAAATGTTCCCGGCCCGCATCCGCTACAGTTCGATGTCGATCCCCTATCACCTTGGCACTGGCTATTTCGGCGGCTTCCTGCCGCTGATCGCCACGTCGATCGCGGCGCTGGCGGGCAATCCCTATGCCGGGCTGTGGTATACCTGGATCGTGGTGGCCGTGGCGTTCGTTGTCGCCATGTGGGGCCTGAAGGGCGGCGCGCCGCGCGATTTCGCCGACGATGCCGCCTGAAGCACTGCCCGAAGCGCCGCCGGCCGCACTGCGCCTCGATATCGATCGCGCGGCGCTGGCCGAGAACTGGCGGGCGCTGGATCGCCTGTCCGGCGCGGCGCGCGCCGGTGCGGCGGTCAAGGCCGATGCCTATGGCCTGGGTGCGCGCCGCGTGGCCGCGGTGCTGCGCGAAGCCGGCTGTGGCGATTTCTTCGTGGCCCACTGGCGCGAAGCGGCCGACCTGCTTGATGTGGTGGAAGCCGGCACGATCTCGGTGCTGCATGGCCCGCTGACAGGTGCCGATTCTGCCTTCGCCATCGCCACGGGCGTGAAGCCGGTGATCAATTCGCTGGAACAGACACGCCGCTGGCTCGATGCCGGGGGCGGGCGCTGCGATGTGATGATCGATACCGGCATGAACCGCCTGGGCATTCCGCTCGCCGCGATCGGCGATGAAGCGCTGCGCCGGCTCGATATCGATGTGCTGCTGTCGCACTTGTGCTCGGCGGAAGAAGACGTGCCGCTCAACGCGCGCCAGCTTGCCCTCTGGCAACAGGCGCGCCGGCACCTGCCGCACCGCCGGGCAAGCCTGGCGAACAGCGCCGGCATCGCCCTGGGGCCGGACTATCACGGCGATCTGACCCGGCCGGGCTTGTCGCTTTACGGCGGCATCCAGCGCGAGGCCATGCGCGGTTCGATCGGCCAAGTGGCGCGCCCCGCCGTGGCGCTGTTGCAAACCCGCACCGTTTCGGCCGGGGAAACGCTGGGCTACAACGCCACGTTTACGGCCGATCGCACGATGCGCGTCGGCACGATCGCGCTGGGCTATGCCGATGGGTACTTGCGCTGCTGGTCGGGCAAGGGCGCGATGCTGTCCGCCGGACGGCGCCTGCCGGTGCTGGGCCGGGTAAGTATGGACCTGACGATCATCGACCTTGGCGCAGCCCCGGACCTTGCCGAGGGGGACTGGGTGGACGTGGACTATGCGCTCGATGCCGCCGCGGCGGCCAGCGGCCTGTCCCCTTACGAATTGCTGACCCTGCTGGGCCGCCGCTTTGCGCGTTAGATTGTTGCGCGAAAGCCCCGCGTCCCAAAGTAGTGCAATCCCGATGTTTGCTGCGCAGCAAGAATTGTTGCATCGCATCTATCGCGAGTGCTAACTTGGTCCCGCAAGCAAAAATCGGGATCAGGTCATGGCTGAAGCGGCAGGCAAGAACGACGACACGGTTGTTATCAAGAAATACGCCAATCGACGGCTCTACAACACGCGCTCGTCCAGCTACATCACGCTGGATCACCTGGCCAAGATGACCAGGGAAGGCGTGGACTACAAGGTGCTCGACGCCAAGACCGGCACCGACATCACCCACCAGATCCTGACCCAGATCATCATGGAAGAAGAAGCCACGGGCGAACAGATGCTGCCCGTCAGCTTCCTGCGCCAGCTTATTTCGATGTACGGCAATTCGATGCAGTCGCTGATCCCGCACTATCTCGAAGCATCGATGGACAATTTCCGCACCAACCAGGTCAAGCTGCAAAAGGCGTTCGAGGACAGCCTGGGCAATAACCCGCTGGCGCGCCTTGCCGAACAGAACATGGCGATCTTCAAGGCCGCCGCATCGGCGTTCCTGCCCGGTGGCGAAAAGGCCGAAGGCGCCGCTGCCAGCACGGGCGAACAGCGCGACGAACTGGCCATTTTGCGCGAACAGATGGCCGAAATTCAGAAGAAGCTGGAATCTTTGGGGCGATAGGCGCTAGGGCGCGCGTCTACAGATCGCAGTTCGCCAACTGTATTCCGCCAACCGTATCCTGAAAGCCCCTTATCGTGTCCGCAATCCGTCACGCCCTTTCCGTCACGCGCGAGGGCGATTTCGCCCAGTGGTATCAGGATGTCATCGCCGAGGCCGAAATGGCCGAGGAATCGGGCGTGCGCGGCTGCATGGTCATCAAGCCGTGGGGCTATGGCATCTGGGAACGCATCCAGAAGCTGATGGACGCCGAGATCAAGGCGGCGGGCGTTGAAAACTGCTATTTCCCGCTGTTCATCCCGCTGTCCTACTTCGCGAAGGAAGCCGAGCACGTCGAAGGCTTCGCCAAGGAAATGGCCGTGGTCACGCACCACCGCCTGATCGGTGACGGCAAGGGCGGTCTCGTTCCCGATCCCGAAGCGAAGCTCGAAGAACCGCTGGTGGTGCGCCCGACATCGGAAACGGTGATCGGCGCGGCCATGGCGCGCTGGGTGCAGAGCTGGCGCGACCTGCCGCTGCTGACCAACCAGTGGGCCAACGTGGTTCGCTGGGAAATGCGCACGCGCATGTTCCTGCGCACCACCGAATTCCTCTGGCAGGAAGGCCACACCGCCCACGCGAACCGCGACGACGCCATGGCCGAAACGCTGCGCGCGCTGGAAATGTACCGCGCCTTCGCCGAAGGGCCGCTGGCCATACCGGTCATCACCGGCGAAAAGCCCGAGAACGAACGCTTTCCCGGCGCCGTCGCCACGTACAGCATCGAAGCGATGATGCAGGACGGCAAGGCGCTTCAGGCGGGCACATCGCACTATCTGGGCACCGGCTTCGCCGAGGCGGCGGGCATTCGCTATCAGGATCGCGAAGGCCAGCAGGCGCTGTGTCACACGACCAGTTGGGGCGTGTCCACGCGCCTGATCGGCGGCCTGATCATGACGCATGGCGATGATGACGGGCTGCGCGTGCCGCCGCAGGTCGCGCCGCAGCAGGTGGTCATCCTGCCGATGCTGCGCGACAATGACGAGGACGCGGCGCTTCTGGCCTATTGCGAGGAACTGCGCGCCGCGCTGGCAAAGCAGTGGGCGCTGGGCGAGCCGGTGCGCGTTCTGCTCGACAAGCGCCCCGGCAAGGCCACGCAGAAGCGCTGGGCCTGGGTGAAGAAGGGCGTTCCGCTGATTCTGGAGATCGGCGGCCGCGATGCTGCCGGCGGGCAGGTGTCCGTGGTACGCCGCGATCGCCTGTGGCGCGACGATGGCAAGGTCAACTTCGTTGGCCAGGGCCGGGACGCCTTCCTTGCCGCCGCCGTTGGCGAACTGGAAGACATCCAGCGCTCTCTGTTCGAAGAAGCCAGGGCCAGGCGCGATGCGCAGATCCACACCGGGATCGAAAGCCTTGAAGCGCTGGCCGCATTCTACGCCGAGGACAAGCGCTATCCCGGCTGGGTCGAGCTGAACTGGTCGCGCCCGACCGGGGCGGAGCTGGAAGACGTCGTCACCAAGCTCAAGGCGCTCAAGCTGACCATCCGCAACACGCCGCTGGGTGCGCAAGCGGCGACGGGCACGTGCATCTTCACCGGCCAGCCCGCGGTCGAGCGAATCTACGGGGCGCGGTCTTACTAAGGTTAGGGCCTGGCAAAAGTCAGCACCTGGCTAGGGTCAGGACCTGGGCACCTTCGCCGGGGGGCGTAGCAACGCGCTTGTGTCGGAGGCGGCAAAGGGCCACATGCCCTCAATGCCGCGTCCTCCAAAGCCCGCCTCCAAAGCCACGCCCAAGCGCGTTGCCGGTCTGCCCACGCCTCAGCAGGTTCTCGATTTCATCGCGCAGTCGTCCGAGCCGGCCGGCAAGCGCGAGATCGCGCGCGCTTTCGGGCTGAAGGGGCAGGAGAACATCCAGCTCAAGGCGCTTCTCAAGGACATGGCCGACGAAGGCCTGATCGACGGCAAGCGCACCGCGTTCCACCGCATGGGCGGCGTGCCGCGCGTTACCGTGCTGCGCGTGATCGAGATCGAGGATGGTGAGGCCATCGCCATTCCCGATACGTGGCAACCCGATGACGCCACGCCGCCGCCGCGCCTGCGGCTGGTCGAGCGCGGCAAGGGCAGCGCGCTGCGGGCCGGGGACCGGGTTCTTGCCCGCACCGAGGAAGCCCGGGCCGGCTGGCGCGCCCATCCGATCAAGAAGCTGCCGACCGCGTCCGAACAATTGCTGGGCGTGGTGGAGATCGACGGCGCGGGCAAGGGCTGGCTTGCCCCGGTGGACAAGCGCGAACGCCATGCATCGCCCATTTCCGATCTGGGCGGCGCAGAGGCGGGCCAACTGGTGCTGGCCGAGCCGGCCGGGCGTTCGCCGCGCGCGGGCGTGAAAGTCACCGCCGTGCTGGGCGATCCGCTGGCGCCGCGCGCCTTCAGCCTGATTGCGATCCACAAGCACGGCATTCCCAACGTCTTTTCCGAAGACTGTCTTGCCGAGGCGGAGCTGGCGGCCAAGCTGCCGTTGAGCGAGGAGAAGCGCGAAGACTTGCGCCACCTGCCTATCGTCGCGATCGATCCAAGCGACGCGGGCGATCACGATGATGCGATCTGGGCGGAGCCGGATGGCGAGGGCGGTTTCCGCGCGCTGGTCGCCATCGCCGATGTCTCGTTCTATGTCCGACCTGGCGGCGAACTGGATCGCGAAGCGCGCAAGCGCGGCAATTCGGTCTATTTCCCCGATCGCGTCGTGCCGATGTTGCCCGAGGTGCTGTCCGCCGATGTCTGCTCGCTGCGCGCGGGGGAAGATCGCGCGGCGATGGCCTGCCACATGACGATCGACGCGCAGGGCCACGTCACCGAATGGCGCTTTACCCGCGCCATCGTGCGCATCGCCGAAGTGATCGCCTATGAAGAGGCGCAGGCGCGTGTCGATGACGATCGCGCCGCGCCATACCTGGCCAACCTGTGGGCCTGCTGGCGCGCGCTGGCCAGCGCGCGCGAAAAGCGCGATCCGCTGGACCTCGATCTGCCCGAACGCCGCGTCATGCTGGACGAGCAGGGCCGCATTACCGAGATCCGCCTGCGCGAGCGGCTTGATGCGCACCGCGTGGTCGAGGATTTCATGATCGCGGCCAATGTCGCCGCCGCCAAGGCGCTGGAAAGCAAGGTCGCCCCTGTCGTCTACCGCCTGCACGAGGCGCCGAGCCGCGAAAAGCTGGTGGCGCTGAAGGACTATCTTGCCACGTTCGACCGCAAGCTGGCGCTGGGACAGGTCATCACGCCGGGCCTGTTCAACCGCATGCTGAAGGACATCGCCGACGAATCGGAAAAGGCGCTGATCATGGAAGCCGTGCTGCGCAGCCAGACGCAGGCCTATTACGGACCAGGCAATGTCGGGCACTTCGGCCTGTCCCTGGGCAGCTATGCGCATTTCACTTCGCCGATCCGCCGCTATGCAGATCTGCTGGTGCATCGCGCGCTGGTCGATGCGTTCCATCTGGAACAGCCCGCACCAAAAGATGATCTTCCCCCTCGCTCGGGGCTGGCGGAGCGTGATCGCACGGACCTGGGCCGGGTGAGCGAGGCGATCAGCACGGCCGAGCGCCGGGCCATGGCCGCCGAGCGCGAGACGATCGACCGCTATGTCGCCGCCTGGCTTTCCGCGCGCGTGGGCGAAGTGTTCGACACGCGCATCACGGGGGTTCAGCGCTTCGGCTTGTTCGCCACGATCATCGGTCTGGGCGGCGATGGATTGGTCCCGGTGTCCACGCTGGGGGCGGAGCGTTTCTCCTACGACGAGAAAGCGCAGGCGTTGGAAGGCGAGCAAAGCGGCATTCGTTATGGCATGGGCGATATCTTGCGGCTGCGGCTGGCCGAGGCCAACCCACTGACCGGCGCGCTGAAGTTCGAGCCGGAGGACAGCGCCGGCATGGCCATCGAACCGCGCGGCAAACGCGAACTGCCTTTGAAGCACAAGGGCAAGCACCTTGCCGGCAAGCGCGGGCGGCCGGGGAACATCCGGCATCAGGGGCGGCGCAAGTAAAGGCGCTATCCCGTCCTCGACGCCAGCGCGTCTAACTCAGCCGGTCGATTTCCTCGGGGCTGAGCGATCCGGGGATGACGAACACCGGGCAGGGCAATTGTCCTGCGTGGGTGCCGGCGAAGTGGGCGACCAGCGGGCCGGGGCCGCCTTCGCGCGCCGCGCCCAGCACCAGCGCGGAGACTTCGGGATGTTCGGCCAGATAGTCGCGCACCACTTTTTCCGCTTCGCCCACGCGCACCGCGATCACGGGCATGCGGCCGATTTCCGAAAGGATGTTGCCGGCCGCCGCCGTCACCATGGTTTCGGCGCGCGAGCGCGCCTCTTCCTCGATCGTGGCCTGGACACCCGCGAAGGCGTTGAATGGTTGCGGCGCGACCAGCGCCAGCAGGTGCACCGCGCCATCGGTGCCCGCGGCCCGGCGGGATGCGAATCGCACGGCCGCCAATGCCTCCTCGGTCTCGTCGATGATCACGAGATAAACCCGCATCGCCTTGATCCCCCTCCGTTGGCGGTATCGATCACAATCGCATCGCGCGCAAGGTTCTTGCCCTGATCGGGTATTTTGGCCAAGGACAGGAGTCAGCAAACCGCTTGCCAAGGACACCAGCCAAGCCATGCCCATCGAGATCAAGATGCCCGCGCTTTCACCGACCATGGAGGAAGGCAAACTCGCCCGCTGGCTGGTCAAGCAGGGCGACAAGGTATCTTCGGGCGATATCCTGGCCGAGATTGAGACCGACAAGGCGACGATGGAATTCGAGGCCGTGGACGAAGGCACGATCACCGCGATCGCCGTGCCCGAAGGCGCTGAGAACGTGAAAGTCGGCACGGTGATTGCCACGCTTGCGGGTGACGACGAAGACGCGGCACCAGCCAAGCCAGCACCGGCCGAGGTCCCGGCCGCCGCCGAAAAGACGGCCGCCGCGAAGACCGCGCCTGCGCCGGCTATTGCCAAGGCCGCAGCGCCTGCCGCTGAGCGCGCCTCCGTCCCTGTCGTGGCGAAGGAAGGCCGCGTTGCCGCATCGCCGCTCGCCCGTCGCATTGCCGCGGAAAAGGGCGTCGACCTTGCCACGGTGAAGGGCAGCGGCCCGAACGGCCGCATCGTGAAGGCGGACGTCGAAGGGGCAGGCGTTCCCGCCACCCCCGTGGCGGCTCAGCCCGCGACGAAGCAGGCGCCCGTCGCGACAGCGCCTGCCGGTGTGCCGGCATCGGTCGGGATGGCCGATGAAACCCGCGCGTTGCTCGACGAACGGATCCCGCACACGGTCGAGAAACTGTCGGGCATGCGCAAGACCATCGCACGCCGACTGACCCAGTCGATGCAGCAGGCACCGCACATCTACCTGACGGGGGACATCCAGCTCGACAAGCTGCTGGCGCTGCGCGGCGAACTGAACCAGTCGCTGGAAACGCAGGGCGTCAAGCTGTCGGTCAACGACATGCTGATCAAGGCGCTAGGCAGGGCGCTGATCGACGTGCCCGAATGCAACGTGACCTTCGCCGGCAACGAACTGATCCGCTACGGCCGTGCCGATATCTCGGTCGCGGTGTCGATCCCTGGCGGCCTGATCACGCCTATCGTGCGCGATGCCAATGGCCGCAGCCTGTCTTCGATCGCGTTGGCGATGAAGGATCTTGGCGCGAGGGCCAAGGAAGGCAAATTGCAGCCGGACGAGTATCAGGGCGGCACGGCCAGCATCTCGAACATGGGGATGATGGGCATCAAGCAGTTCACTGCCGTCATCAATCCGCCGCAGTCCACGATCCTCGCCATCGGCGCGGGCGAGCAGCGCCCCTGGGTGAGCGACGGCGCGCTGACCGTGGCCACGGTGATGAGCGCGACGGGCAGCTTCGATCACCGCGCCATCGATGGCGCGGATGGCGCGCGCCTGATGGCGGCCTTCCGCGAATACGTGGAAAAGCCGCTCGCGATGCTGGCCTGACATGGCTTGCCGCCTGAAATGAGCGCCCACCCCGGCGAACCTGTGATCCGGGTCACCGCCATGCCGGCGGATGCCAACGCCTATGGCGATATCTTCGGCGGATGGCTGATGAGCCTGATGGACATGGGCGCGGGATTGATCGCGGCGCGCCATTCGCGCGGGCGCGCGGTGACCGTGGCGATGGACGGCATGCAGTTTCATCTGCCGGTCAAGGTGGGCGATGAAGTGTCGGTCTATGGCCGGCTGGAACGCGAAGGGCGCACTTCGATGTCGATCGCAGTGGAAGCCTGGCGCCGCAATCGCCACGCGGACGAGGAATTCAAGGTGACGGAGGCGATCTTCACGTTCGTCGCCGTCGATGCGACCGGCAAGCCCAGAGCGGTCGCATCCAGCCCCAGCAAGCAGGAGAGTTAAACCAGTGTCCGATCAATACGACGTTATCGTTCTTGGTTCCGGCCCCGGCGGCTATGTCGCGGCGATCCGTGCGGCGCAGCTTGGCCTGAAGACCGCGATCGTCGAACGCGAACTGCTGGGCGGCATCTGCCTCAACTGGGGCTGCATCCCCACCAAGGCGCTACTGCGTTCGGCCGAAGTGTTCCACCAGATGCAGCACGCCAAGGACTATGGCCTGGCCGCCGACAACATCCGCGCCGACCTTGACGCCCTCGTCAAGCGTTCGCGCGGGGTGGCATCGCAGCTCAACAAGGGCGTCACCGGGCTGCTCAAGAAGAACAAGGTCACCGCCTATATGGGGCTGGGCGCGCTGACTGCTCCCGGCAAGCTTAGCGTCACGGCCGAGGACGGCAAGAAGACCGAGCTTGCGGCAAAGCACATCGTCATCGCCACGGGTGCGCGCGCGCGCGAACTGCCCGCAGCCTCGGGCAAGGCGGATGGCAAGCGCATCTGGACCTATCGCCACGCGCTGACCCCCACTGAACTGCCCACCAAGCTGCTGGTCATCGGATCGGGCGCCATCGGCATCGAATTCGCCAGCTTCTACAACGATCTGGGGTCCGACGTGACCGTCGTCGAGATGGTCGACCGCATCGTTCCTGCCGAAGACGCCGATGTTTCCGCCTTCCTGGAAAAGGCCGTGAAGAAGCAGGGCATCAAGGTGCTCACATCGTCCGCCGTCGATAGCATCGAGAATGGCAAGGCCGGGGTGAAAGTCGGCATCAAGGGCAAGGACGGCAACGTCGTCTCCGATACCTATAGCCATGTCATCGTCGCGATCGGCATCGTGCCGAACGTCGAGAACATCGGGCTTGAGGCCCTGGGCGTGGAGCCTGACCAGCGCTTCAATATCAAGACCGACGGTTTTGGCCGCACCAACGTCAAGGGCGTCTGGGCGATCGGCGACGTTGTCGAAGGCCCGTGGCTTGCGCACAAGGCCAGCCACGAAGGCGTGACCACGGCGGAAGCCATCGCGCAGGAACTGGGTAACACGGATGTCCACCCCCACGCGTTGGATCGCCGCAACATTCCCGGCTGCACCTATTGCCACCCGCAGATCGCCAGCGTGGGCCTTAGCGAAGCGAAGGCGAAGGAAGCCGGCTATACGGTCAAGGTCGGCAATTTCCCCTTCATCGGCAACGGCAAGGCCATCGCGCTGGGCGAACCTGAAGGCTTCGTGAAGACGGTGTTCGACGCGAAGACCGGCGAACTGCTTGGCGCGCACATGATCGGCGCGGAAGTGACCGAGATGATCCAGGGCTTTGTCGTTGGCAAGACGCTGGAAACGACCGAGGCGGAATTGATGCAGACGATCTTCGCTCATCCCACGATCAGCGAGGCGATGCACGAATCGGTTCTTGCCGCCTATGGGCGCGCCATCCACATCTGATCGAACAGGCTGCGCTCAGGCCCTCTCTATGGGGGAGGGCCTGGGGCGGCGTCAGGGCTGGCTAGCGGCGCGGGCCTGCCGCACGATATGCTCGAAAACGGCGATGTGCAGCGGTTCCACGAACGCGCACCCCGCTTCGCGCCCCTCGCTCCAGCGCACATGCGCGCTGAGCATTTGCAGGCCGGGAATGCGGATGCGCAGCGGGATGTCGTGCGCGCCGGCCGGTGTCCAGTCGAGCTTGAAGCCCGCGCGCGAGATGTCCTTCAGCCGCACGCGCCGCCATGGCCGCGTGCCCTGCCGCACCTCGCACGTCAGTACGACCTCCGCACGCTCGCCCGAATCGCGCGTGCAGCCAAGATCGGCGGGAAGTTCGTCAGGTTGCCAGGGCCGGTTCACTCCCCGGCCATAATCCGCCACCCCTTTCCAAGCGGTTAGCAGGGGAAGGGGGTGCTGCCACCGGAGAGCTATGCAGCGGGAATCGAACTGCCTGCAGAAAGATTGGATTCCTTCGAAAAGTCAGACCTGGAACTGTTCGGCGAAGATGCGTTCATCCAGGCTGCTGGCGCGGTCGAACAGCAAGGTGAGTTCCTTGTCGTGCGCTACCGCGATGCGCACTTCCTTGATGTCGCGCACTTCCTTCTGGTCGGCGACGACGGCCACCGGGCGTTTTTCGGGTTCGAGCACGCGGAACGAGACGTCGGCGCTGTCGGGCAGGATCGCGCCGCGCCAGCGGCGGGGGCGGAACGGGCTGATCGGGGTGAGCGCCACCATGTTCGAGCCCAGCGGCAGGATGGGGCCATTGGCGGACAGGTTATAGGCGCTCGATCCCGCCGGAGTTGCCACCAGCACGCCATCGCAGGCCAGTTCCGCCATGCGCACCTTGCCGTTGACGCGCACTTCCAGCTTCGCGGTCTGGCGGGTTTCGCGCAGCAGCGAGACTTCGTTGATGGCGAAATAGGAATGCTGGCTGCCCGAGTGAGTCACCGCGGTCATTGAAAGGGGCGCGACGGCGATCGCCTTCGCCTTGGCGACGCGCTCGGCAATCGTGCGGCTGCTCTTGGCCTTGTTCATCAGGAAGCCGACGGTGCCGTGGTTTATCCCGAACGCGGGAATCGGCTTGCCGCCATCGAGCACGTTGTGCAGCACATGGAGCATGAAGCCATCGCCGCCCAGCACGACCAGCACATCCGCTTCTTCTTCGGGAACCCAGTCATGCGCATCGACCAGTGCGGCGGCGGCTTCCTGCGCGCGCGCGCCATCCGATGCCACAAGGGCGAGCGCCAAATTCTTGCCCATGGAAAATCGTTCCGCTTCGCTTGTCGTGGCCTGGTCCAGCTTGCGTGATATGGTCGCGTTGACGCTTTGGCAAAGCCTTTGGCGTAAGGCAGCGCGATGAATTCCTTGCCGCATGAAAAGGCCGACGCGCCGCGCGACGTGCTGACCGGCCTGCCCGATGTCGCCAGCCTGCGCCAGCGCCTTCAGGGATGGCTGGCGCAGGCTGTCGGCGATGATCGGGACGCGGTGCGCGTCCATGCCTTGTTGGTAGGCCTGCGCCGCTTCGATACGATCAACTTGTCCTATGGCGCGGCCGCCGGCGATGGCGCGCTGGCCGAAGTGGCGACGCGGATCGGCCATTTCGCGGCGGACGAGCTTGATGGCCCGTGGCTGCTGGCACGCAGTGGCGGCGGCAATTTCCTGCTGGTGGCCGACGAGGCGTGCAGTCGTGAACGCTGGCAATTGTTCGCAGAGCAACTGGCCGATGCCATCGCCAGGCCGATCGTGATGCCCGCCGGGGTGCTGCGCCTGTCGCCGCGCGTCGCGCTGCTGCGCGGACTGGCCGAGGAAGGCGTCGAATCGATCATCGATCGTCTGGGGCAGGCACTGGCCACGGCCAAGCTGCAACAGGGGCGGCGCATTGCCTGGGCGGACCGCGAAGTGACCCGGCCAGGCCGCACCGCCGCCGAACTGGAATCCGACTTGCTGCGCGCGATCGATGGCGAGGAGATCGAGATCGTCTTCCAGCCGCAGTTTTCGCTGCCAGAGGATCGGTTGACCGGTGCCGAGGCGCTGGCCCGGTGGAACCACCCGCGCCTTGGCCGGATCGGCGCGGGAACGCTGTTCGCGATTGCAGAGCGGGCCGATCACGTCGTGCCGCTGTCGCGCCATATCGCGATGCTGGCGCTGGGCCTGGCGCGGCGCTGGCCGGGGGATTTGCGCCTGTCGCTCAACGTCACGCCATCGGATCTGGCGGCGGCCAGCTATGCCGACGATCTGGGGGCGATTCTGCGCGCCAGCCAGTTTCCGCCCGAACGGCTGACGCTGGAAGTGACCGAGCAGGTGTTGCTGCACGATGTGAAGCTGGCCGCGCGGACGCTGGGCACGCTGTCGGAACAGGGCATCCGCATCGCGCTCGATGATTTCGGCGCGGGGTTCTGCAACTTCCGTTACCTCAAGCTGCTGCCGCTGCATTACCTGAAGCTCGACCGTTCGATGATCGATGGCATCACCGCCGATCCGCGCGATCTGGCGGTGCTGCGCGCGATCATCGCCATGGCCGGCGCGCTCGACCTGAAGGTCATCGCCGAAGGGGTGGAAAGCGAAGCCCAGCGCGATCTGATCGCGCGTGAGGGCTGTGCCTTCTATCAGGGCTTCCTGCGCGCCCAGCCCATGGCGGCGGAGGAATTCGCCGGCCTTGCGGCGAAAGGGTAAGTTACCCCGCAGATGCCTTGCGCGCGATGGCGGCAAGGCCCTTGGTAAGCTGGAACAGGCCGTTGAGCCGGGCCTGCGGATCGCCCCAGGCGCGCGTGACCACCAACTTGCTGTCGGGCCGCAGCTTGATCGTGCCCTGAAGCCGTTCGGCATAGGCGAAAAGGCCCGCCGGTTCGGGGAAACTGTCGTTGTGGAAGGTGACGAGCGTGCCCTTCGCGCCGACATCGATCTTGGCGATATGCGCGGCGATGGCCTGCCGCTTTATCTCGATCAGCCGGACCAAGGTGGCGGTGGCGGCGGGCAGCGGGCCGAAGCGGTCGATCATTTCGGCCGATAACGCTTCGATTTCCTGCTGGTCCTCGGCATCGTTGAGGCGGCGATACAGCGCCATGCGCACCGCCAGATCGGGCACGTAGTCTTCCGGGATCATGATCGGCGCATCGACGGTGATCTGCGGCGAAAGGCCGGCGCGATCGCGCTCCAGCCCCATTTCCCCGGCCTTGGCGGCAAGGATCGCGTCTTCGAGCATCGACTGGTACAGTTCGAAGCCGACCTCGCGGATATGGCCCGACTGTTCATCGCCCAGCAGGTTGCCCGCGCCGCGGATATCGAGATCGTGGCTGGCAAGCTGGAAGCCGGCGCCCAGACTGTCGAGATCGCCCAGCACTTTCAGCCGCTTTTCGGCGACTTCGGAAAGCTGCTTGTCGGCCGGCGTGGTCAGGTAGGCATAGGCGCGCAGCTTGGCCCGGCCGACGCGGCCGCGCAACTGATAGAGCTGGGCCAGGCCAAAGCGATCGGCGCGGTGGATGATTATGGTGTTGGCGCTGGGAATGTCGATGCCGCTTTCGACGATCGTGGTCGATAGCAGTACGTCGTACTTGCCTTCGTAGAAGGCGCTCATTCGCTCTTCGACTTCGCTCGGGCTCATCTGGCCATGGGCGGAAACCGCGTTCACTTCGGGCACCGTGGCGCGCAGCCATTCCTCCACTTCGGCCATGTCGGCGATGCGTGGCACGACGATGAAGCTCTGCCCGCCGCGATGATGTTCGCGCAGCAGCGCCTCGCGCATCACCATGTCGTCCCATTCCATCACATACGTGCGCACCGCCAGGCGATCGACCGGCGGGGTCTGGATGGTGGACAGTTCGCGCAGGCCCGACATCGCCATTTGCAAGGTGCGCGGGATCGGCGTGGCGGTGAGCGTGAGGACGTGGACGTCGGCACGAAGCTGCTTGAGCTTTTCCTTGTGATTGACGCCGAAGCGCTGTTCCTCGTCGACGATGACCAGGCCGAGCCGCTTGAAGCTGACGCTCTTGGACAGCAGCGCGTGGGTGCCGATGACGATATCCATCGTGCCGTCGGCCAGGCGGGCACGGGTTTCCTTCGCTTCCTTTTCGGGCACCAGCCGCGAAAGCCGGCCCACTTCCAGCGGGAAGCCGTTGAAGCGCGCGGAAAAGCCGGCGTGGTGCTGGCGGGCCAGCAAGGTCGTGGGACCGACGACGACGACCTGATGGCCGGCCATGGCCGCGACGAAGGCGGCGCGCATCGCCACTTCGGTCTTGCCGAAACCGACATCGCCGCAGACCAGCCGGTCCATCGGCCTGCCGGCGGCAAGGTCTTCCAGCACATCGTCGATGGCGCGTTCCTGGTCGTCCGTCTCGGCCCAGGGAAAACGCTCGGCGAACTGGTCGTAGCTGGCCTGTTCGGGCAGCAGCACCGGCGCGTGGCGCAGCGCCCGCGCGGCGGCGGTGCGCAGCAGGGCATGGGCGATCTCGCGGATTCGCTCCTTGAGGCGGGCCTTGCGCTTCTGCCACGCCTCGCCGCCCAGCCGATCGAGCGCGACACCTTCGTTCTCGCTGCCATAGCGCGAAAGGACATCGATGTTCTCGACCGGGATGTAGAGTTTGTCGCCGCCGGCATATTCCAGCATCACGCAGTCGTGCGGGCTGTTGCCCACCGGGATCGACTGGAGGCCTTCATAGCGGCCGATGCCGTGGTCCATGTGGACGACGAGATCGCCGGGGGTAAGCGCGGAGAGTTCCGCGAGGAAGGCATCGGCGCTCTTGCGGCGCTTCTTGCGGCGGACCAGGCGGTCGCCCAGGATGTCCTGCTCGGTGACGAGGTCGACCTCGTCGTTGGAAAAGCCTGTTTCCAACGGCAGCACCAGCGCGGCGGGGCGGCCCTTCGCCGCCATGCCCAGCGCTTCCTGCCAGTTTTCGGCCAGCACCGGCTCGATCTTGCCTGCTTCGCCCAGGATCGCGGCGATGCGGGCGCGGCTGCCGGGCGAATAGGCGGCGATCAGCGCCTTGCGGCCAGACCGCGCGACGGCCTGCAAGTGCTTCGCCGCCGCTTCGTAGACGTTGTCGCCGCGCGCGCGCTCGGGCGCGAAATCGCGCCCGCTGGCAAAGCCGAAATCGATGGCCTTGGCGCTTTCGGGCTGGGCGAAGATATCGGCGCGGTGGACCGGCCAGCCGGCCAGTTGCGCATCCAGTTCCGCGCGCGTGACATAGAGCGTGGCGGGATCGAGCGGGCGATAGCTGCCCGCCTGCTTGCCCGATGTTTCACCGCGTGCGGTGAAATAATCGGCGATGTCGGTCAGTCGTTCATCCGCCGCGCCTTGCGCCGCGCTGTCGATGACGACCAGATCGCCGGGCGAAAGGTGATCGAACAGCGTGACCAGCCGGTCTTCGAACAAGGGCAGCCAATGCTCCATGCCGGCCAGCCGCCTTCCGTCGCTGACGGCCTGGTACAGCGGATCGGAGGTGGCGTTTGCGCCGAACATCTCGCGGTAGCGGGTGCGGAAGCGCTTGACGCTGTCCTCATCGATCAGGGCCTCGCTGGCGGGCAGCAGCAAGTGCTCCTCGCGCGATCCGGTGGAGCGCTGGCTGTTGGGATCGAACAGGCGCAGCGTTTCCAGCTCATCGCCGAAGAAATCGAGCCGCAACCCCTGTTCGAGGCCCGAGGGAAAGATATCGAAGATCGATCCGCGCACCGCGAACTCGCCCGCGTCGACCACGGTATCGGTGCGCGAATAGCCCTGCCGCTGAAGCAGCGCGATCAGGCTTTCGCGGCTGATTTCCAGCCCGGGCTTGAGCAGGCGCACCGATTCGCGAATGCGGAACGGCGTCAGCACGCGTTGCAGCAGGGCGTTGACCGTGGTGACGAGAAGCTGCGGCCCCTTCGCCTTGGCCTGCAGCCGATGCAGCGCCGAAAGCCGCCGTGCGCTGACCGACAGCGCCGGGCTGGCGCGATCGTAGGGCAGGCAATCCCAGGCCGGGAATTCGATCACGTCGAGTTCGGGAGCGAAGAAGGCGGCGGCATCGGTCACCGAACGCATCGCCGCATCGTCGGGCGCGACGAACACGACGCGCCGCCCGGTCGCCCCGACGCTGGCCGCGCGGGCCAGGTCGGCCATGACCAGCGGCTGCGCCCCGCGCGCCACGGCGGCAAGGGTCAAGGGCGCTTTCGCGGAAAGGATGCGGCTGATATCGGGCATGGCGGACGGGATCTTGCGAGGATACCGCTTCGGCCTGGGCAGGCTCAGGCCGAGCGATCGGGGAAGGGCGAAAACCCGCGCGGGCGGAACAGGCCGGAACCCGCGCGCTGGCGTGCCCTATCGCGCCTTGCCGCCAGCCGCCAGTCCGATAAGCGGGAAAGAAATCCTGATCAGCGCGGAATTTCCACGTAATCGAGCTTGCGCATCGTTTCCATCTGCGCCCCGGCATATTCATCGGGGACCGACAGCGTGCCCAGCGCCCAGCCCATGATGTCGACGTCGTCTTCCTCGATCAGCGCCTCGAACCAGTCGATGTCGGCTGTCGTCCAGGTGGTGTGATAGCGATCGAAGAAGCCGCCGATCATGTAATCGGCCTCGCGCGTGCCGCGATGCCATGCGCGAAAGCGGATACGGCGGAGACGGGCTTCGTTTTCCATGTCCTTGCCGGTAGGGGATGCCGCGCGCCGCGACAATCCCCCAACCGTCATCCCCAAACCGTCATCGCCGGATGGTCAGTTCTTCTCGCGCAGCGCCGCCAGGATTGCGGGCGGCTGGCGGCCGACAAGGTCCTTGGCCAGTTCGTGCAGCAGCACCTGTTCGGTCTGCTTGTGATAGTGGCGGCGCAGTTCGCCGAGCGTTCGCGGAGCGGCGATGATGACGAGGTTATCGATCTTGTGGCCCAGCACCTGCTGGTTGAGCCAGGCAGCCGCCGCGCCGGCATGGGCATCTTCCGCCACCAGCGAATCGGCGTGATTGCCGGGTACGGACCGATGGCCGGCGCCGGAGTGGTTATGGCTGTCGAGCGTGGGCGAGGGCACGACGACCAGTTCCGGTTCGGCCTCGTTGCCGGTGTTGCGGAACAGTTCGAAATTCTCGCCGTCGATCACTGCGATCACGGTGCCATGGGGTATCAACATTGCGTTCTCCTTGCGCGGCGTGCGCGTGCTTGCCTTGCATGTGCAGGGATGCACCGGGCGCGGGATTGTTCCATGTCCTGCGTCAAAATCGGGCATCAAATTTGGCGCATTTGCCGCCGGACGCGCTATGAGCGGCGCATGCGCCCCGATCGTCTCAATCCGCTGTTCGCCGAAACCGGCAGCCTCAAGGGCGTGGGACCGCAACTGGCCCGCCCGCTCGAGAAGCTTGGCCTGACCCGTGTCAGGGATCTGGCGTATCATCTGCCCGATCGCTTCGTCCAGCGCCGCGTCGTGACCGATCTGGACGCGGCGACGGTGGGCGAGAACATCCTTGTCGCGCTGACACCGCTGGAATACCGCAGCTCCGCCGGGCGCGGCCCGTTCCGCGTGATGGCCAGCGATGCTGCGGGCAATGTCTGCGCGCTGACCTATTTCGGGCGCAACGGCGGCTGGGCGAAGAAGCAGTTGCCGCTGGGCGAGCGGCGCTGGATCGCCGGGCGGCTCGACCAGTTCGGCCAGACGCTTCAGATCGTCCATCCCGATCACGTCTCGGAAGAAGGCGCGACGGCGCTGGGCCAGGTATGCGAGCCGATCTATCCTTTGTCCGAAGGGCTGACGCAGGGCAGGGTCACGGCGCTCGTCAACCAGGCGCTGGCGATGCTGCCCGAGCTGCCCGAATGGATTGAGCCGGGACTCTTCGCGCGCATGGGCTGGCCCGCCTGGCGCGAGGCGCTGCAAGAGGCGCACAAGGGCGAGCACCGCGAAGCGCGCGAGCGGCTGGCCTATGACGAATTGCTGGCCAACAGCCTGGCGCTGATGCTGGTGCGCAATGCCAATCGCGCGCGCGTCGGCGTTCCGCTCAAGGGAGATGGCCGACTGCGCGCGAAGCTGTCGCTGCCCTTTGGCCTGACCGGCGCGCAGAAGCGCTCGATCGCCGAGATCGAGGGCGATCTGGCGCAACCGTCGCCGATGCTGCGCCTGCTGCAAGGCGATGTCGGCTCGGGCAAGACGGTGGTGGCGCTGGAAGCCATGCTGATCGCGGTGGAAGCGGGCGCGCAGGCGGCGCTGCTGGCGCCCACCGAGATCCTCGCCCGCCAGCACCACGAAACGCTGTCCCGCATGGCCGCGGGCACGGGCGTGACGATCGCGCTGCTGACCGGGCGCGACAAGGGCCGGGCACGCGAATCCATCCTCATGGGGCTGCTCGACGGCAGCATCGACATCGTGGTCGGCACGCATGCGATTTTTCAGGATGCGGTCACCTACAAGAACCTGGCGATGGTGGTGATCGACGAACAACACCGCTTCGGGGTGGGCCAGCGGCTGCTCCTGACCCAGAAGGGCCGCCGCACGCCGCATTGCCTGGCGATGACCGCCACCCCGATCCCGCGCACGCTGACGCTGGCGCAATATGGCGAGATGGACGTGTCGCGGCTGGACGAGATGCCGCCCGGCCGCCAGGCGATCGACACGCGCGTCGTGGCGGTGGAGCGGATGGGCGACGTGGTGGGCGCGGTATCGCGGCTGCTGGCCGGGGGCGGGCAGGCCTATTGGGTCTGCCCGATGGTGCGCGAAAGCGAGACCGACGACATCGCCGCCGCCGAGGCGCGCTATGCCGAATTGCGCGAACTTTTTGGTGAGGACGTGGTGCTCGTTCACGGCCAGCTCAAGCCCGAGCTGAAAGATGCTGCGATGGAACGCTTTGCCCAAGGCCAAGCCAGGCTGCTGGTGGCGACGACGGTGATCGAGGTGGGTGTGGACGTTCCCAACGCCACGCTGATGGTGATCGAACAGGCGGAGCGCTTTGGCCTGGCCCAGTTGCACCAGTTGCGCGGGCGCGTGGGGCGTGGTTCCGAAAAATCGGTCTGCCTGTTGCTGCGCGGCGATACGCTGTCAGAGACCGCGCGCGAGCGGCTGGCGCTGATGCGCGAGACGCAGGACGGGTTCCACCTGGCCGAGGAAGACTTGCGCCTGCGCGGCGGCGGCGAACTGCTGGGCACGCGCCAGTCGGGCGACACGCCGTTTCGCATCGCCACGCTCGACCAGATCCAGCGCCTGCTGCCCTTGGCGCATGACGATGCCCGTCTGCTGATCGATCGCGACGGCGGGCTTACCGGCGAACGCGGCGAAGCGGCGCGGCTGCTGCTTTATCTGTTCGAACGCGATTGGGGCGTGCAACTGCTGCGCGGTGGCTGAGCGGCGGCGCCTGTCTCAGTGCGCCGCAGGCGTGCGGAAGGCTGGTTCATAGGCGAACAGGCCGGGCGCGCCGCCGGTCATGAGGACCAGCACGGCATCGCGGCTGGTAAAGCGGTGTTCCCGGATCTTGGCGAGCAGGCCGGCGAAGGCCTTGCCGCTGTAGACCGGATCGAGCAGCAGCCCTTCGGTGCGGGCCAGCAGGCGCACCGCGTCGATCATCGCGTTGGTCGGGATGCCATAGCCATCGCCGCGCTGCCCGTCGAACACCACGATCGCGTCTTCGGGCAGGGCATAGCCTTCGCCCAGCAGCGCCAGCGTTTCATTGGCCAGGCGATGCGTGGCGCGATGTGCGTCGGGCGCGCTGGCGAGGACAGAGAACGAGCGGGCACGGCTTGGATCGTCGCCCAGCGCGGCCAGCCCGGCGGCCAGCCCGGCGTGCGTGCCCGCGCTGCCGTTGGCCATGAGGATCGCGGAAAAGCGCAGGCCCATGGCGCGTTCCTGCGCCACGATCTCGTCCGCGCAAGCGACATAGCCGAGATTGCCGACCGGCGACGAGCCGCCCGCCCCCACGACATAGGCCTTGCGCCCCGCTGCCGCCAGCGCGGCGGCGCGCTCATGCGCGAAGCCCAGCGAATCCGCGTTTGCCGGCAAGTGATGGACGACGGCGCCGAACAGTCCGCTCAGCAGCACGTTGCCGTTGCGCAGATAGGCCTCGTCATCGCGGGGGACGACATCGGCGAGCACTAGTTCACAAGCCAGGCCATGGCGCGCCGCCGCGGCGGCCGACTGGCGCGCGTGATTGGACTGGCGCCCGCCGCCGGTGATGAACGTGTCGCAGCCGCCCGCCAGCGCGTGGCCGATCAGGAATTCCAGCTTGCGCAGCTTGTTGCCGCCGCCGCCGAGATGGCCGATGTCCTCACGCTTGATCCAGATCGCCGGCGGATCGCCATCGGCAGCAAGCGCGGATTCCAGCCGTTCCAGGCGTTGCAGCGGGGTAGGGCTGTCGATCAGCGAGACACGATCGAAACCGGCCAGATCAAGACTCATCGCGAGGCCTTCCGGGATATTCGGCCTACGCTATGCGCCAGCAAAACGCGCGATGGAAGGCTGGGAGGACGTTCTGATACACTGTGGCGCGGATTTTGCCATGCGCACCGCCCAGAGGGGCGATTTTCGCACATGGCGGAAATGAAATGGTCGGGGAGAGAGGATTCGAACCTCCGGCCCCTGCCTCCCGAAGACAGTGCTCTACCAGGCTGAGCTACTCCCCGACCGATCGGGATGGCGTTACCGCAGCCCCGAGGCAGGAGCGCGCCTATAGTCAGCGATCGGCGGGGTGGCAAGCGCGCATTCGCACGATTAGGGTAGGTTTATGGCAACAGCTCCTCTCCGCGCCGATTCTCTGGCCGATGATCACTGGGAATGGCAGTATCTGGCGCTGATGCGCCGCATCTGGGAGCACGGTGACGAGCGCGTGGATCGCACCGGAATCGGCACGCGATCGCTGTTCGGGGCGCAGTTGCGCTTCGATCTGGCGGACGGGGCGATGCCGCTGCTCACCACCAAGCGCGTCTACTGGAAGACGGCGACTCGCGAACTGCTGTGGTTCCTGACGGGCGAAACCAATATCCGCCCGCTTTGCGCGCAAGGCGTTGAAATCTGGACCGACTGGCCGCTCGATCGCTATCGCCGCGAAACCGGCGAGGCGATCGCCCGCGCCGATTTCTCGCGGCGCGTGGTGGAGGATGTCGATTTCGCCGCGCGCTGGGGCGATCTTGGCCCGGTCTACGGCAAGCAGTGGGTCGACTGGCCGGTCTATGAACCAGCGGGCGAGGGCCTGTTCCGGCGGCGCGAACACGGCATCAATCAGGTCGCCGATCTGGTGCGCAACGTGCGCGCCAATCCGGGCAGACGCCGCCACATCATCGAAGGGTGGAACGTGGCGGAGCTTGACGCGATGGCGCTGCCGCCCTGCCACAAGACGTATCAGTTCCATGTTTCCGGCAATCGCCTGTCAGGCCTGCTGCATCAGCGCAGTTGCGACCTGGGCCTGGGCTTCGCGTTCAACATCTGGTCCCTGGCGCTGCTGACGCGGATGGTGGCGCAGCAGTGCGATCTGGAGCCGGGCGAAGTGATCTGGATGGGCGGCGACGTGCATCTCTACCTCAATCACGCGCCGCTGGTGGAGGAACAGCTTCGCCGCGTGCCGTCGGGCGGTGCCCGGCTGGAGATCGCCCGCCGGCCGGAAACGATCTTCGACTACCGGATCGAGGATTTCGTGGTCAGCGGCTATGCGCCGCAAGCTCACATTCCCGCGCCTGTCGCGGTCTGAGCGGGAGCAAAGCGGCGATGGCGGCGTTGTTCAGGGCAGGAGCGCGGCGCGGCTGACGGGACGCTGCTTCGGAAGGAAAAGGTTAGGTCGATGACCAGGGGGCGTTCCAGATCGGGGTCTTCGCCGGGCAATCTCCCGCCGCTCAGGTTGCACGTGCCCGAGCCGCTCTATCGCCCTGGCGATCCGGTGGATTTCTCCGATCTCGTCATCCCGCCCGCTGGCGCCGCAGCTCGCCCGGACGAGACGTGCGCGGCCAGCGAAACCTACCCGCTATGCACCGCGCTGATCCGCGTTCTGGATGAGGATGACCGGGCCGTGGGAGCGTGGAACCCCCGGCTCGATCCCGAAACGCTGCGCCGCATGCTGCGCGCCATGGCGCTTACCCGCGCGTTCGACGATCGGATGCACCGCGCCCAGCGGCAGGGGAAGACCAGTTTCTACATGAAATGCACGGGCGAGGAGGCGGTTTCGGTGGCGGCCGCTTTCGCGCTGGCGGCGGACGACATGGTGTTCCCCAGCTATCGCCAGCAGGGCATCCTGATCGCGCGCGGCTTTCCGTTGGTGGAGATGGCCAACCAGATCTATTCGAACCGCGCCGATCGGCTGAAGGGCCGGCAACTGCCGGTGATGTATTCGGCGCGCGACTATGGCTTTTTCAGCCTTTCGGGCAATCTGGCCACGCAGTATCCGCAGGCGGTGGGCTGGGCGATGGCCAGCGCGATCAAGGGCGACACGCGCATCGCCGCGACGTGGATCGGCGAGGGATCGAGCGCGGAAGGCGATTTCCATTCGGGGCTGACATTCGGCGCGGTCTACAGCGCGCCGGTGATCTTCAACGTGGTCAACAACCAGTGGGCGATCTCCAGCTTTTCCGGGCTGGCCGGGGCCGAGCGCGCCACGTTCGCGGCGCGGGCGATCGGCTATGGCGTGGCCGGCCTGCGCGTGGACGGCAACGATGCGCTGGCCGTCTTCGCCGCGATGCGCTGGGCGGCGGACCGCGCGCGGGCCAACCTTGGCCCGACGCTGATCGAGCACTTCACCTACCGCGCCGAAGGCCATTCCACGTCCGACGATCCGGGGGCCTATCGTTCGGCGCAAGAGCGCGAGGAGTGGCCGCTGGGCGACCCGGTGAACCGCCTGAAACGCCACCTGATCGCGCTGGGCGAATGGTCGGACGAACGCCACACAGAGATGGACCTAGAGGTGGTAGAAGAGGTCAGAGCGGCATCCAAGGCGGCAGAGAAGAACGGCACGCTGGGCCATGGCCTGCATCACCCGTTCAAGACCATGTTCGAGGACGTGTTCGAGGACTTGCCCTGGCATCTCGAGGAGCAGGCCGAGCAGGCGATCCGCGAGCGGCGGATCAAGTGGCCGGATTGGAAAGAGTGACGATGCGCGCCGAAGAATCCCCCGTCTCGCTGTCGCAGGCGACGACGCGCCGACTTTCGATGATCGAGGCGATCAACGATGCTCTCGACATCATGCTGGCGCGCGATCCCGATGTCGTCGTGATCGGCGAGGACGTGGGCTATTTCGGCGGCGTGTTCCGCGCGACGGCGGGGCTGCAGGCGCGCCATGGCCGGACGCGGGTGTTCGATACGCCGATCAGCGAGGGCGGCATCATCGGCGTGTCGGTGGGCATGGCCGCCTATGGCCTGCGCCCGGTGCCCGAGATCCAGTTCGCCGACTATATCTATCCGGGGCTGGACCAGCTCGTGTCCGAAGCGGCGCGGCTGCGCTATCGTTCGGCGGGCGAGTTCACCGCGCCGATCACCGTGCGTGCGCCGTTCGGTGGCGGCATCTTCGGCGGGCAGACGCACAGCCAAAGCCCGGAAGCGCTGTTCACCCATGTCGCGGGCCTGAAAACGGTGGTGCCGTCCACCCCGCACGATGCCAAGGGCCTGCTGATCGCCGCGATCGAAGACAACGATCCGGTGATCTTCTTCGAGCCCAAGCGCATCTACAACGGCCCCTTCGACGGTTATTACGACACGCCCGCCCGGCCCTGGGCGACGCATCCGGGCAGCGAAGTGCCCGATGGCTATTATGCGATTCCGCTGGGCAAGGCCCGGATCGTGCGCGAAGGCGCGGACCTGACGGTGCTGGCCTATGGCACCATGGTCCACGTCGCCGAAGCGGTGCTGGCGGCCAAGGGCATCGATGCCGAGATCATCGACTTGCGCACGCTGGTGCCGCTTGACATCGAGGCTGTGGAAAAGTCCGTGGAAAAGACGGGCAAATGCCTGGTGATACACGAAGCGACGCGCACATCGGGCTTCGGCGCGGAGCTGGTCGCGCTGGTGCAGGAACGCTGCTTCTACCACCTCGAAGCGCCGATAGAGCGCGTGACCGGCTTCGATACGCCTTATCCGCACAGCCTGGAATGGGCCTATTTCCCCGGCCCCGTGCGCATCGGCGAAGCTGTCGACCGGCTGATGGCGGGCTGATCCGATGGGCCGCTACACCTTTCGCCTGCCCGATATCGGCGAAGGCATCGCCGAGGCGGAGATCGTCGCCTGGCATGTCGCGGTGGGAAGCACCGTGGCCGAGGATGGCCGGCTGGCCGACATGATGACCGACAAGGCGACGGTGGAAATGGAAAGCCCCGTCGCCGGCGTGGTGCGCGAACTGGCCGGCGCGGTGGGTGATCGCGTGGCCATCGGCGCGGCGCTGGTGGTGATCGAGACGGACGAGGAGGACGAGGACGAGGAGGAGACGCAACCCGCGGCGTCCCCGCCCCGAGAGGCGCCGCCGCCACCCCAACCAGTCCGCCCCGCGCCGCTGCCCCATGGCACGCCGGGCAAGGCGCTGGCGTCCCCCGCCGTGCGCGCCCGTGCCCGCGCGCTGGGCATCGATCTGGCGGCGGTGCCGCCCGGCGCCGATGGCGTGGTCGGCCATGCGCAGCTCGATGCCGCCCTGATCGCGGCGCGGCCCGCGCCTGCCGAAGCCGCGCGCCCGGTCGAGATACTGCCGGGCGCGGGCGAGCAGGTGAAAGTCATCGGCCTGCGCCGCCGCATCGCCGAGAACATGGCCGCGTCGAAGCGGCACATCCCGCATTTCACCTATGTCGAGGAATGCGATGTCACCGCGCTGGATACCTTGCGCGGCGAACTGAACGATCTGCGCGGCGATGCGCCCCGGCTGACGCTGCTGCCGTTCCTGATCACCGCGATCTGCCGCGCCGTGCCCGATTTCCCGATGATCAACGCGCGCTATGATGACGCGGCGGGCGTGGTCACGCGCTATGCCTCGGTGCATCTGGGCGTTGCGACGCAGACGCCGGGCGGGTTGATGGTGCCGGTGATCCGCGATGCACAAGCGCTGAGCCTGCGCGCGCTGGCCCGCGAAATCGCGCGGCTGGCGCAGGCGGCGCGCGATGGCAGCGCGGCGGCGGCGGAGCTTTCCGGCTCCACGCTGACCGTGACCTCGCTGGGGCCGCTGGGCGGCATCGCCTCCACCCCGGTGATCAATCGGCCCGAAGTGGCGATCATCGGCCCGAACCGCATTGTCGAGCGCCCGGTCTTCGTGGCGGACGGGCAGGGCGGCGAGGTGATCGCCCGGCGCAAGCTGATGAACCTGTCGATCAGTTGCGACCATCGCGTCGTCGATGGCTGGGATGCGGCCAGCTTCGTCCAGGCCGTGAAGCGGCTGGTCGAAGCGCCGTTGCAATTGCTGGCGGGTTAAGCGCGGCTTCGTCCTTGCGCGCCGGGCTTGTGCCGGGGGCGCAAGGACAAACCGTCTCAGTCATGCGCAATCACGCATCGCGCACAGGCCGCCCGCAGCGAATTACTTGTCCAGCATGCGCAGGAATTCGCGCGTCCAGACGTGGTAATAGGGGCGGCCGGAAACGCTGACGACGTTGCGGTCGATCACCGGCTGGTCCGCTGCCGCGACATAGGTGTTGGCCTGCTCGATCTCGGTGCGGATCATTTCCAGTCCGGCAAGCTTCATGCCGGTCACGCCCGCCGCCAGCAGATAGCGCGGCGCCTGGCAGATCGTGCCGACCGGTTTGCCCGCGTCCATGAAATGGCGCACGATCTCGCGCGTGCCGGCTTCGTTGCGCAAGTATTCCGGGCCGCGTCCGCCCGGCAGCAGCAGGCCATCGAATTCGGCCGGATCGACTTCTTCCAGCGTCGCGCCGGCCGGGATCTCGAAGCACATGTATTCGTACATGTAGACGCCCGGCACGTCGGCCATGTCCCAGCCTTCCTCGCGCTGGTCGATGATCGTTTCGAGCATCCGCTTTTCGGGCGCGGCGATGACGACTTCGTGACCGGCTTCGAGCATGCGTTCCAGGCCATAGGCGACCTGGCCCGAACTGGAATGATCGCCCGCGATCATCAGGATGCGCTTGGTCTTGGCGGGCGCCGGCTTGGCTTCGGCCAGGCCGCGGTCGCGCAGCATCTTGATGAATTCGCGAATCCAGTCGTGGTAATGGACCCAGCCGCGACTGGTGACGATGTTGCCGTCGGTCACGTTGTCCGGCTCGTTGTACCAGGGGCCACGCGCAAATTCGAACGTGTTGCCGAACACCGTGACGTCGGTGGCGGTATCATCGGTGCAGGTCATGCGCCGGCCCTTGACGCCCGCGCCCAGCAGGATCAGCGGGCCGTGGCAGGTCGCCGCGATCGGTTTGTCGGCATCGATGAAGTGGCGCACGATGGCCATGCATTCGGCGTTGTTGCGCAAGTATTCCGGCGCCCGCCCGCCGGGAACGAGAAGCGCGTCGTAGGCCGCCGGATCGATATCGCGGAACGCCGCATCGGGGGTGACGGTGTAGCCCGGCCGTTCGACGTAGTAGAGGTGCTTGTCGGGCGCGCCCCAGTGGGTCGTGGTTTTCAGCGGGCGCTTTTCCGGGGCCGCGACGGTCAGGTCGAAGCCTTCTTCCTTCATACGGAACATCGCATAGTCAAGGTGGTCGATCGCGGTCCCATCGGCCGCAATCATCAAGATCTTCGTCACGTCAGCACACTCCCGTATGGTCGAAAAAGGGCCAGGGCGCGGCAGGCGCAATGCCCGGCGACGCCCTGGAATTGCAAGCAGGCACCGGCCGGCGCGAAGACCGGCCGGTTCTCAAGATCAGCGTGCTCCTATGCGATAGGAGAACGAAACACCCCACCACCGTGGCGGCGCATAGGCATCCTGGACCAGCCCCAGCGACAGACCATCATCGAACGCGAAAACGCGGTAGGTCTTGTTGGTGACGTTGTTGACGAAAGCCGACAGTTCATAGTCGCCATGATCGAAGGCGACACGCACGTCGCCGACGATGCGTTCGGGTTCCAGGTCGTCCTGCGGGTTGAACGTGGTGAAGTGCTGGTCGCTGTCGTATTTCCAGTTGGTCGAAAGCCGCAGCGTACCCGATCCCAGCGGCACGTCGACCCCGGCATTGGCGGTGATGCTCCAGTCGGGCGACTGGGGCATGCGGCGGTCGGTGATCCGGCCGAACGGCAATTCGACGTTCTTCACCTTGGCTTCGAAGAAATGCGCGGCGGTGACGCCGAAGTGAACGATGTCCGAAGGCCGCACGTTCAGTTCAAGCTCCATGCCCGTCAGCCGGGCATCGAGGTTGGTGACTTTCGATTCGCCGGCGGCGGGCACGCTGAACGATTGGAAGCCCTTGTAATCATAGTGGAACAGCGTGCCGTTGAAGTTCACCTTGCGATCGGCCAGGCTCAGCTTGAAGCCGCCTTCGTAGTTGGTCAGCACTTCGTTGCCGAAGGGGAAGTCCTCGGGCACCATCGGGGGGAAGCCCTGCACGTTGAACCCGCCGCTCTTGATGCCGCGGTTCACGCTGGCATAGAGCAGAACATCGTCCATCGGGCGGAAATCGAGTTCGACCTTGCCCGAGTAATCCTTGTCCTTGCGCTTGGCCAGATCGGGGAAAAGCGTGGGGTTGAAGGCTTCGGTGGTGCCGAAACTGTCTTCGATCTGCCAGTTGTAACGCTTCCAGTCGATCCCATAGCGTCCGCCGACGATGGCGCTGAACTTGGGCGAAATTTCGTATTCGATCTGCGCGAACGCGGCGAGCGATTCGGTGTTCAGGCTGTAGCGCTGGGTGGCCGAGAAGAAATCGAACGGCCCCGGATTGTTGCCCAGGCGCAGCGTGTTCTTCGAATGGATCTTCAGGCCGAACAGGCCGGCGGTCCACAGCAGCGGGCCGGATTTCCCGCTCAGCCGCAGTTCCTGCGACATCTGGTAAAGGTCTTGCGTCGAAAAGACGTTGAAGATGTCCACGGGCGTGTTGTCGACATCGCCGCCATAGTCCTTGCGCAGATCCTGGTAGTTGCTGATCGAGGTGAAATCGACCGCGCCGAACCGCTGCGTGAAGCGCAGCGTCGCGCTGACATATTCGCGATCGGCATAGCCGGGCGTATCGGCGCTTTTGACGAAAGGATCGGAGCTGGGCTTGTAGCCCGAAGCATCGCAGCCGGGGCACGAGACGATCGGTCCGCCGAAGCCGATCTGGCCGGTCCAGAAGTCCTCATCCGGCTTCAGGATATAGCCCAGGCCATCGGAATCGTAGCCGGCGGCCTGCGAATTGCCGCCGGGATGCTCGCGCTCGTTGCGCATGTATTCGACCTTGGCGTTGAGTTCGCCGTTGCCGACATCGAATTCAAGCTGGCCGCGCGCGCCATAGAACTTGGCGTCGTTTTCGCGCGGGCCAAGCGTGTTGACCGTATAGCCGTCGTTGCGGTTGCTGGTCAGCGAAATGCGGCCGCGCACGCCGGCGGCCAGCGGACCGCTGACGGCCACGTCGGTCGTCACCTGGTTGAAGCGGCCATACGTCAGGTTGATGTGGCCGCTCAACTCGTCGGTCGGCTTGGCGGTGATGACCTGGATTAGCCCGCCCGTGGCGTTGCGCCCGAACAGCGTGCCTTGCGGACCGCGCAGCACTTCGACGCGCTCAAGGTCGAAGTTCTGCCCGGCCACGGCGCCCGTCGACGCGATGTAGACTTCGTCGTTGTAGAACGCGATCGGTGATTCCTGCGCATCGCTCGAATCGCTGAGCGATACGCCGCGAATGTTGAAGATCGTCGAGGTGGAACTGTACTGGTTGACTTGCAGGCTCGGGACCAGCTTGACCGTGGCGGCGATATCCTGGGTGCTCAGCGCGCGGACCTGGTCCTGGCCCAGCGCGGTGACGGCGATGCCGACATCCTGGATGTTCTGTTCGCGCTTGTTCGCGGTTATGACGATCTCGCGGGTGTGATCGTCGGCGTCCTGCGCCAGGGCAGGCGCCGTCCCGCAGATGAGTGCCGTGAGAACCGTGCCGGACAATAGCTTCATTTTCATCACCGAGCCCCTTATTATATGGTTATCGTAACCAAACCCCCGATTTAGGTCTGTCCGCACTCTGCTGCGGTTCGTGTCGTCGCCTCAGGCGTCGATCTTCTTCTTCTTGATTTCGCGCACCGTGGCGGCGAATGGCGCCGGAGCGACCGTCACCTTGACCCTGGTCTGGCGGTGCCGTTCGACGTGCGGCTTGCGCGATCCGCCATCGGGTTCGCCCCAGACCAGTTCCAGTTCGGTGCCGATCTCGCCGTAGTCCGCCGAAATCCGCGCGAGAGAGAGGAACACGCGCTCGTTCGCTGTGTATCCGCAGAACGCCGCGGTGCCGATGATCTCGCCCTTTGCGTTGAGCACGGCATCGTTCTGCTGGTAGGCATAAGTCGCCACCGGCAGGCGCAGCATCTTGAAGGGATCGCCTTCTTCCAGCAGCGAGGCGTTGATCCGCGCCACGTCGGCCTTGTCCCACACCAGCGTGCGACGGACGCGGCGCGGCGTCTGGGCCAGCGCGGCCAGCGCTTCGCGTCCGATGAAGTCGTGATCGAACTTGATGTGCTTTTCGATGCCCATGTCCCAGGGCGTGAGGTAATAGTCCTCGAGATTGCGCGAGATGAAGCTGCCGCCAAGCTGGGCCGACGCTTCCCAGACCGTGGATGGCAGCCATTCGCGATAGGCTTTCATCTCGGGCGCGGTGTAGATCGCGGGGAAGGGTGCGGCGATCCAGCCGCTTTCGGCGTTGGCGCTGAAATAGGCCAGCGTGCCGCCGGGCTTGAGGCCGAAGGCCTGGCCCGCTTCGAGCAGCGCTGCGCGCACCGCCGGGCCATCGTCATAGGCGCCGGACAGCTCGACCCCCATGTGGCCCGCCATGCCGTGGCGCAGCGCCAGCACGTCGCAGCCGCCGATCCTGACCTTGGCGGTGCGGAAGAACTTGATTTCGGGCACCGGCCCTTCGACCGCCGCCTCGAAGATCTTCGCCGCGTTCGGGCCGTCCATGCCGAAGCGGAACTTGAAGCGCTTGCCGGTCTTGTTGTTCGACGTCGCCGGGTCCCAGGTCAGCGTGATGTCGAGATCGCTGATCGCGGCATTGTACGACACCCAGTTGAGCAGCGGCATGCCGCTGACCAGCTCGAACTTGTTTTCGGCCAGGTAATAGAGCAGGCTTTCGCCGATCACCTGCCCGTGCGGGTTGCAGCCGACGAACTGGCGGCAGCGGCCGGGCACGAAGTTTTCGAAGCTGTTGATCCCGATCGAATTGAGGAAGCGGAACGCATCGGGGCCTTCGACATAGAGTTCGGGCATGTGGTGCGACTGGTCGAACAGCACGGCGGTTTCGCGCCAGGCGCGCGGCTCTTCGATCCAGGTCGTGTGCTCCATCGGAACGGGCGTGAGACCGGGACGCGCGCGGCTGTGCGGCGCCAGCGTGTCGTTATAGAAATAGTCGAACAGGTCCTTGCCCTGAAGAAGCTGTTCAAGAGAGGTCTGCACCTTCGAAGAATCCATGCTGAATAATATCCTGTACGCGGGGTAGCTTTGTGCCGGCGATCCGAAATTCTCTTCGATTATCGATAACTGTGCGAAGAGGTGTCTCTCGGATCATTTCAGAAACTAAGGAATGCGCCATTCATCGACGCGACGTTTCGAGCGTGGCCGGGGGTTGCTGTATCCGCCCCCGGCAGGTCTCGATGTCTTCGATCCAAGGACTTGCATGAGGGGCGATGCGCGAGAAATAGTTTATCCATATAGCAAGCATAGGCGCATCGCCTCGGTGCCCCGCCGCCGCCATCCGCGCCGCCATCCGCATAGGCCAGCCAGATAGGTCGTATATGAAATCGATCCTTCCGCGCGGGTGGCTCTGACAATAGCAGTATGGCCAGACCCAGGCGCTTCGCGCCCGCGCTTGCATCGCGGGGGCCGGCCGCAATCGAAAGCACCGAGATGACGTCAGCACAGACCTTTTCGCCCGCCGTTGCCGAATTCTTCGCAGCGCCGCACCGCATGTTCATCGACGGGCAGTTCCGCGATTCGCGCCTTGGCCAGGAAATGGACCTGATCGACCCGTCGACCGGGCAGGTCTTCGCGCGGGCGCAACTGGGCGGTGCGGCCGATGTCGACGCCGCCGTCGCCGCCGCGCGCAACGCCTTTGACAACGGGCCATGGCCGCGCCTGCCGTCGCCCGAGCGCCGGCGCCTGCTGCTGGCGCTGGCCGATGCGATCGAGGCCGAGATCCCCGCGTTCGCCGAGATCGATTCGGTCAACATGGGCATCCCGATGTCGTCCGCGAAGTTCATCATCGGCGAACTGTCGGTGGAAAGCCTGCGCTATAACGCGGGCTGGATGGGCAAGATCGGCGGCGAGGTGATCAACACCGCCACGCCCGATACGCACGTCTATACGGTCAAGGACCCGATCGGCGTGATCGGCGCGATCGTGCCGTGGAACTCGCCCTTGATGGCGGCGATGGTCAAGCTGGCGCCGGCGCTGGCGGCGGGATGCACGGTGGTGCTCAAGCCTGCCGAACTGACCCCGCTGTCGGTGCTCAAGCTGGCCGAACTTGTCCAGCGCGTCGGCATCCCGGCCGGCGTTCTCAACATCGTCAACGGCGTGGGTTCGGTCGCGGGGCAGGCGCTGGTCGAGCATCCCGGGGTCGACAAGATCGCCTTCACCGGATCGACCGCCGTGGGGCAGGGCATCCTGCGCTCGGTCGCGGCGACGATGAAGCGCGTGACGCTGGAACTGGGCGGCAAGTCGCCGGTGTTCATCCTGCCCGATGCCGATCTCGACCGTGCGATCGATGCGGCGGCGGCGGCGATCTTCCGCAACGCCGGCCAGATCTGCGCCGCCGGCTCGCGCGTGTTCGCACACCGCAAGGTCTTCGACAAAGTGGTGGCGGGCCTGGCCGAACGCGCCGGGGCGATGGCCATGGGGCGCTCGCTCGACGCGGCGACGCAGCTTGGCCCGGTCGTGTCGCAGCGCCAGCGCGAGCGCGTGCTCGGCTATGTCGAGATCGGGCGCGGCGAAGGCGCCGAAGTGGTCTGCGGCGGACAGGCCGCCGGCGATGCCGGCTTTTTCGTGCAGCCCACCGTTCTCGCCTCGGTCAAGCCCGACATGCGCGTGGTTCGCGAGGAAATCTTCGGCCCGGTGGTGGGCGTCCAGATGTTCGAAGACGATGATCTCGATCGTCTGGCCGCGCTGGGCAACGACAGCGAATATGGCCTTGCCGCCTATATCTGGACCACGAACGTCTCGACCGCGCACAAGCTGGCGCGGCGCGTGAAATCGGGGATCGTGCTGGTCAACGGCGGGCCGGCGCTGGATCGCGGCGTGCCGTTCGGCGGCTTCAAGATGTCGGGCTGGGGCCGCGAATACGGGCGCGAGGGCTTCGAGGGCTACCTGGAAACCAAGTCCGTCTCGATCGCGCTTTAAGGGCGGGCATCGTGCCGACCGGCCGCACCGGTGCGACGGCGCTTTCGGCCTTCGGGCGGACGTTCCGGCCCCTGGCGCGCCCGGATTTCCGGCGGCTGTGGATCGGCGTCCTGTGCGGCAATATCGCGCAGCAATTGCTGCTCGTGCTCGCCAACTGGACGATGCTGGAGCAGGCCCGCGCGGCGGACAAGGTGGCGCTGGTGCAAGTCGCCGCCTCGCTGCCGGTCATGCTGCTGGCCCTGCCCGGCGGCGCGCTGGCCGATGTCTTCGACCGGCGGCGGATCGCGCTGGTCGCGGTGCTGGTCGCGCTGGCCGGCGCGCTGCTGTTCCTGCTGGCGGGGATGCGCGGCGCGCTCAGCCCGCCGCTGATCCTGGCGAGCTGCTTCGTCGCCGCCATCGGCAGCGCCTTGCTTGCCCCGGTCTGGCAATCATCGCTGACCGAACTGGTCGGGCGCGATGGCGTTTCGGCGGGCGTCGCGCTCAACGCCACGTCGAACAACCTGTCGCGCGCGATCGGCGCCAGCGCGGGCGGGGTCTTGCTGATCGCGGTGGGCGTGACCGGGCTTTCGGTGCTGACCGTGATCGCCTTTCTGCCGCTGGTGGGCGCGCTGCTGGTCTGGCGCCGCCCGCCCGATGCCGCGAAGCCGACCGGAGAAGGCCTGATCGGCGCCAGCCTTGGCGGCTTGCGTTATGCGCTGCGCTCGCGCCTGGCGCGCGCGGCGGTGACGCGCATGTTCTGCGCGGCGGTGGGCACCAGCGCGATCTATGCGCTGCTGCCGGTGCTGGCGGCGGCGCAACTGGATGGCGGGCCGGGCACCTATGGCCTGCTGCTTGGCAGTTTCGGCCTTGGCGCGGTGGCGTCGGGGCTGCTGGCCGGCCTGCTGCGCGATCACATCGGCCCCGAAACCAGCCTGCGCCTCTATTCGACGTTGCAGGCCGCCGCGCTGGTGGTGACGGCGTTCAGCGGCCATGCCTGGCTTACCGCGCTGGCGATCTTCGTGGGCGGCATCTGCTGGGTGACGAACACCGCGGTGTTCAACGTCGCCATTCACCTCAACGCGCCGCGCTGGATCGGCGGGCGGATGATCGCGCTGACCTATGCGTCGGCCGGGGCGGGGCTGGCGGCGGGCAGCTTTGCCTGGGGCCAGATCGCCACGCGCGGATCGACCACCGAGGCGCTGCTGTGCGCGGCCGCGTTCCTGGCGCTCAGCCCCTGGCTTGGGCTGGTCCTGCCGCTGCCGCCGCAGCGCCCGGATGGCAACGATGTGGTGCCATCCCCTAACCGGATCGTGGCCGCCGCCGATGATCTGCACCGCCCGGTCCAGGTGCGCGTGCACTATGCGATCCCGCCTGCCGAACGCGCGGCCTTCGTGGCGCTGATGGCGCAGATGCGCCAGATTCGCGAGCGCAATGGCGCGCGAACCGCCCGCCTGTTCAGTGACCCGGAGGATGCGGAGCACTGGGTCGAAGTGCTCGAATACCGTTCCTGGCAGGCCTATCTGCGCGCGCGCGACCGCGTGACTGCGTCGGAGCGCGGCTTGCAGGACCGGGCCAGCGCCTTGCAATCGCCGGGCATCGGCATTCGCATCGAACGGCTGAGTCGGTTCGACCCGTAATCCGCAGGCGCAGCCATGGGCCATATAGGCCTGGGCAATCGCAACTAGACCAATTCTCTCTTTCCGCTTCGCGTCCGGCTTCCATAGACAGGATGCATCGACAACGGAGACGAACCGAACCCCGATGGCACGCATTCTTATCCTGGCAGGTGACGGCACGGCGAGCGACCACCTCGATTACGCCTGGCTGCGCATGCTGGAGGAAGGCCACGCCGTCACCATCGCCGCTCCGCAGGCGCGCCCCTTGCGCACCGTGGTGCACCAGGCATCGGCCGGCGAATATATCTATACGTTCGAACGTCAGGCCTATCCGACCCCGGCGCATGCCGCCGTGGCGGATATCGATCCCGCGCAGTTCGATGGACTGCTGCTGCCGGGCGGCCGGGCGCCGGAATATCTGCGGCTCAATCCCGCGTGCCTGGCGATCGTTCGCCACTTCGTCGATGCGGCCAAGCCGATTGCGGCCATCTGCCACGGCCCGCTGCTGCTTGCGGCGGCGGGCGTGAGCGGGCGCACGATGACCTGTACCGACGACAGCGCGCCCGAGATCGTCGATGCTGGCAACCGCTTCGTCGAAGCGCAGGGGCCATCGCACGGCCAGCCTGATCACGTGATCGACGGCGCCATCGTCACCGTGCGGCGGCGGCCCTTCCATCATGTGTGGATTCGCGAATTCCTGGGCCTGTTGGCCGCGCGCGGGCTGCATCGCCCCGGCGCGCTTCATCCCGGCAAGCGGATCATGATCGTCGCGGGAGACTATACCAGCGGCGGGCAACTGCTTTACGCGCTGGACCGCGTTCGCGAGGCGGGGATGGAGCCGGTGCTGGTCAGCCCCGATCGCAAGCGGATCGAAACTGTGATCGACATGCGCGAGGAAGGCGCGGACTACGATTGCGAGCGGCTGGGCTTCTGGGCCTATCCCGATGGCACGCTGGCCGAAGCGCGCCCCGAGGATTGCGACGGCCTGCTGCTGCCGGGATGGCGCGCGGCGGAATACTTGCGCACCATGCCCGATTGCCAGCGCATCGTTCGCCATTTCGTCGATGGCGGCAAGCCGATCGGCGCGATCTGCCAGGCGGCGCGCCTGCTGATCGCGGCCGGGGTCAGCGGCCGGCGGATGACCGGGGCCAAAGTCATCAGCGGCGAGATCGCGATGCGCAACACATACGTCAACGCCGGCGGAAACGCAGTGATCGACGGCAATATCGTCACCGTGTCGGGCCGTCCGTTTTATCATGTCTGGACCCGCGCCTTCCTGGACCAGTTCGCCAAAGCAGAGGTGACGGCATGAGCGAGCGCCAGCGCAAACTGGGCGTGATCGGGCTGGGCCAGGCGGCGGCGATGGTGATCGATTGCCTGCGCGAACGGCCCGACCTGCCGTGGCGGCTGGTGGCCGGCGCCGATCCGCGCGCGCACGCCGTCGATGCCTTTCACGCCGAATTCGGCGGCGGCCATGCCGATGCCGAAAGCCTGTGCCGCGATAGCGATGTCGATGCGGTCTATATCGCATCGCCATCGTGGCTGCATCTCGAACATGTCGAGATCGCGGCGCGGCACGGCAAGCACATCATCTGCGAAAAGCCGCTGACGCTGGATCTGGCGGACGGCCTGCGCATGGTCGACATATGCCGCCGCGCCGGGGTCTACCTGCTGGCCGGGCACACGCACAGCTTCGACGCGCCGATCGTGGCGATGAGCGAACTGGTCCGCTCGGGCGACCTGGGTGATCTGCGCGCGATCAATTGCTGGAACTTCAACGAATTCAACCATCGCCCCCGGCTGCTGTCCGAATTGCAGGCCACGCATGGGCCTTTGCTCAACCAGGGGCCGCACCATGTCGATATCGCGCGCCAGATCGGCGGCGGCCTGGTGCGCAGCGTGCGCGCCAGCGTGATCCCCGATGGCGTCACCGGCATGCCGGGGGGCTATACCGCCTTCGTGCAGTTCGCGTCGGGCGTACCGGCGACGCTGGTCTATGACGGGCGCTCGCTGCTCGATACGGCCGAGTTCTTCGGCTGGGTGGGCGAAAGCGGCGGTCGGCGCGATCCGGCGTGGAATCCGCAGCGCCGCAGCGAATTCGAAGCGCTGATGGCATTGCCCGCCGAAGAGCGCGACGCGCGGCTGGAGGAAGGCAAGGAAAGCGGCCGCTTCGGCGGGGAGCGCGCGGGCAAGCTGCTCAACGCGCTGGCCGGGGTCGAGGCGGCGTATCAGCCGCATTTCGGGCTGGTCGTCGTCGCCTGCGAGAAGGGCACGCTGCGCCAGTCGCCAACCGGGCTGTACCTGTACACCGCCAACGGCCGCGAAGAGATCGCCGTGCCGCGCCGCGATAGCGGGCGCGTCGCCGAACTGCTCGAAATGCATCAGGCGATCGAACAGGGCCGCTCTCCGTTTCACGACGGCGCCTGGGGCGTCGCCACGCTCGAAGTGTGCCTGGGCATGCTCGAATCCTCGCAAACCAACACGGAAATCGCGATGCGGCATCAGGTGTCGGCATGAGCCGGCGAACGATGCCGCGCGGCGCTCCAACCCGGAAGGACTGATCCCATGGCCGATCTGGTCTTCGCTTTCGCCACGTCGCACGGGCCGCAACTGTCGATGCCGCCCGAAACCTGGGAACTGCGCAGCGACGTCGATCGCACGCGCCGCCACGATTATCGCGGCGAAGTCTACTCGTTCGACACCCTGATGACCTTGCGGCGCAGCGACACGCTGGTTGCCGGCAATCAGCAGGCGCAGCGCACCGCGCACTATGCCCGCAGCCAGGCCGCGCTCGACACGCTGGAGGCGCGTCTGGCCGAAGCCGCGCCCGACGTGCTGATCGTGATCGGCGACGACCAGCACGAATGGTTCACCGATGCCAACCAGCCGGCGCTTTCGGTGCTGTTCGCGCCCGAAGTCGTCAACCGCCGCTTCGATGCCAGCGAATTCACGCCGGGATCGGGGCTGGATCTGGCCGCGCCCGGCTGGCGGCCGGCGCAGGACCAGGCCTATGCCGTCGACCAGTCGCTCGCCCGCGCGATCATCGCCCAGGCGATCGAGGACGAATTCGATATATCGACCTGCGGCTCCAGCCCGGTCGGCCCGGACGGGCCGCTGTGCATCACGCACTCGGTCGGCTTCGTGGTCCGGCGGCTGATGCGCGACAAGCCGGTGCCGCTGGTGCCGGTGTTGCAGAACACCTTCTGGGCGCCGAACCAGATCAAGCCGGGGCGGGCATATGACTTCGGGCGATCGATCGCGCGGGCGATCAAGGGCTGGGGCGGCGAGAACGCGGGAAAGCGCGTGGCGGTCTGCGCGTCGGGCGGGCTGTCGCACTATGTCGTGGACGAGGAATGGGACCGGCGCATGCTCGCCGCGATGCTTGCCAACGACGAAGCGGCGATGCGCAACGAACCCAACGCCATGTTCCAGTCGGGCACGTCGGAAACCAAGAACTGGTTCACGCTGTGCGGGATCGCCGCCGAGTTCGGGCTGGAGATGGCGCTGATCGATTACGTGCCCTGCTATCGCACCGAAGCGGGGACCGGCAACGCCATGGGCTTCGCCGTCTGGGAATAGACCAATCGCGCCAAGGGTAGGACTACGATGCTGAGCCAGGAAGACAACGACCGGATCACGCGCACCGGACCGGGGACGCCGGGTGGGGCGATGATGCGCCGCTATTGGCAGCCCGCCGCGCTCTCGCGCGAGTTGGGCGCCGATGAGCCGCTGGCCATCACGCTGCTGGGCGAGGATCTGGTGATGTACCGCGACGACCAGGGCCGGCCGCACCTGATCGACCGCTATTGCCCGCATCGCCGCTCGGACCTGTCGTTCGGGCGGGTCGAGGACGGGGGCCTGCGCTGCATCTATCACGGCTGGCTGATGGATGGGGCCGGTCAGGTGATCGAACGCCCGGCCGAAGGCGCGCGGGGCAGGGCCTGCCTGAAGCTGGGCACCGGCTATCCGTGCCACGAGGCCAACGGGCTGATCCTCGCCTATCTCGGCCCCGGCGAGCCGCCCAGGCTGCCGGCCTTCCACTACCTCGATGTGCCCGAAAGCCATGTCTTCACGATGAAGGTCCGGCAGAACTGCAACTACCTGCAGGCCAACGAAGGCAATATCGATCCCGCGCACCTGTCGTTCCTGCACCTGTTCCTGCGCGAGGGGGTGAACGAAAACCTGAACTTGCGCTCGGGCGCGCTGAACGACGTGCTGGGCGAGGACCGTTCGCCGACGATCCAGGTCGAGGAGACCGACTTCGGCCTGCGTATCTTCGCCGCGCGCAGCTATTCGGCCGACACCAATTTCGTGCGGATCACCAATTTCCTGATGCCCAATAGCTGCGCGATCCAGGGCAGCCCGATGACCGATCCGCGCAGCGATCCGATCCATGAAAATTCGGGCTACCAGATGAACTGGCATGTGCCGATCACCGATGAGACGCACTGGAAATATGTCGTCGCCTGCCGTTTCGATGCGCCGCTCGACCAGGATTTCATGCTCAGCGCCTTCGCCGAGGTCGGGCCGGACTATGTGATCGACCGCAACCGCGAGAACCGCTTCCGGCAGGACCGCGAGGAAATGCGCACCCGCAGCTTCGCCGGGCTGGGGTCCAGCTTCTTCATCCACGACAAATGCGTCGTCGAAACGCAAGGCGCGATCCTCGATCGGTCGCGCGAGCACCTGGGCACCACAGACCTTGCCGTGGTGAAGATGCGCCAGCAGTTGCTGGCCGCCGTCGCTGCCGTCGAAGCGGGCAACGAGCCGCTGATGGTCGATCGCTACGACGGCGAGGATTCGCTTGCCGAACTGGTGTCGCTCTCGCTCGAACTCGACAAGGCCGAACCCCTGCTGGGCGGGTGGTGGCGGCGCTTTTTCGCCGGCGGCAAGCCGCTTGCCTCCCTGATGGGCCACCGCGCCTGAGGCGCAGCACAATCGGAAAGACACCATGTACAACGACAAGAAGGTCATCGACGTTCACGCCCATATGTCGGCGCCGCTGCATTTCCGGGGCTATGCGATGTCGATGATCGCCATCCGCACGCCATCGGAACAGAAGGCGCCGGTCATTCCGCAGGACGCGATGGACAAAGTGCTGGATCGGCACTTGCGCATGCTGGACGAGCGCGACATCGACATCCAGCTCATCTCGCCGCGCCCGGTGGCGATGATGCAATGGGAACGCCCGTTCATCGTCGAGCCGTGGAGCCGGGTGACCAACGACCTGATCCACCAGCAGTGCCAGTGGCACCCGACCCGCTTCGTCGGCATCGCGCAACTGCCGCAGACCGCGGGTCTGAACATCGACGCGTGCTGCGCCGAACTGGAACGCGCGGTGGACAAGCTGGGCTTCGTGGGGGCGATCATCAATCCCGATCCCAATGCCGATGGCCTGTCTCCGGGAATGGACGATCCGGCCTGGTTCCCGCTTTATGAACGCGCCGAACAGCTTGACGCGACGCTGGTGGTCCACCCCTCGATCTCGCGAGATCCCCGGATCGAACGCATCCCGCACAACTTCCAGTTCAACAACCTCAAGGAAGAAACGCTGGCGACGCTGTTGCTCGAAAATTCAGACGTTTTCGACAAGTTCCCCAAGTTGCGCATCGTCATCTGCCACTGCGGCGGACACTTGCGCCGGATCATCGACGTGGGCCAGGTGATCGACGCCAGCCAGCCTTCGCGCGGGCCCGACAACGTGGTCGGGCGGACCGGCGAACAGCGCGGTGGATCGGGCGGCACGTTCGTGCATGACGATACGCTGCACCGCGATTGCGCGGACAACCTGTTCTTCGATACCTGCGCCTACGATCCCTGGTTCCTGTCCACGGCGATCCGGCAGCGCGGCGTCGATCGCATGGTCTTCGGCAGCGAAGCGCCCGGCTCCGGCTCGTCGCAGCTCAACCCGGTCACGGGCAAGCCATCGGACGACGTGGTGGCGCTGATCGATTCGTTCGATTTCCTCACCACCGAGCAGAAGACCACGATCATGCACGACAACCCGCGGCGGATATTCCCCCTGCTGAACAAGGTGCCCGGATTGCTCTGACCGCCTTCACCGCCAGCGGACCGTGGATGCCGCGCGCGCGGCCAGCAAAGGATGACATGCCGTGAACGGGTCCGATATGCCTGCCGCCGCCGATCGCCCCGACAGTGCTGGCGCGGCATCGCGCTGGCAGGTGCTGGTGCTGGTCACCGCGTTCCTGGCCATGTTCGTCGATGGCTATGATTTCTACGTATTCTCGATCCTTGCCCCGGCCATCGCGGCGGCGCTGAAGGAAAGCCCGCAAGGCATCGGCTTCGTTTTCGTGCTCCAGCAGATCGGCACCGCCACCGGGGCGGTGGTCGTCGGGCTGCTGGCCGACCGGCTGGGCTATCGCCGCACGCTGGCCACCTGCATGGCGCTGATCGGGGTGCTGACGCTGGCCACGCTGAAGGTCACGTCGCTGGAACAGATGGCCTATATGCGCGGGCTGTCCGGCCTGTTCATCGGCGGTGTCGTGCCGGCGATGATCGCCATGGTCTCGGAAACATCGCCCACGGCGGTGCGCGGGCGGATGATGACCATCGCCTTTCTGGGGTATGTGCTGGGCTATAGCGGGGCATCGGTCGTCGGGGGCTGGCTGCTTGGCGATTTCGGCTGGCATATCGCCTTCTGGATCGGCGGCTTCGCGCCGTTCGTGCTGGTTCCCATGATCCTGCTGCTGGTGCCGGCCAACTACAGCCACTTGCTGCACCAGGCCCGCTCGAGCCCCCGCGCGGCGCAGCAGTTGCAGCGGTTCTTCAGCCATATCGAAAGCGCGCCCGCGCCGCTTGAACCGGCCAGTCCCGGTGCGTCCCGCCCGACCGTGCTGGGCGATCTGCTGCGCGGTCGGCTGCTCGTGCTCACGCCCTTGCTGTGGGTGGTGTTCTTCTGTTCGCTGGGCGGCCTCCTGCTGATCTCGATCTGGTTGCCGACGCTGTTCATCGAACTGGGCGGCATCCCGACCGAGCGCTATTCGCGCATCGCCATCTTCAATTCGCTGGGCGGCGTCGTGGGCACGCTGCTGATCGGCGTGCTGCTCGATCGCTTCGGCGCGCGGATCGTGCTGCCGGCCTTCGCGCTGGGCACGGCAGGCGCGCTGGCGCTGCTTGGCGCGACGCCGTTCGGCTCGGTGCTTTCGATCGCGGCGCTTACCGGGGTCGGCCTGATGATATCGGGCACGCAAAGCGGCATCGGCGCGTTCGCCGCGCTGCTTTACCCCCATGCGATCCGATCGACCGGGACGGGGGCGGCGTTCACCGCCGGCCGGATCGGCGGGATCGTTCTGCCGATGGTGGGCGGCGCGATTCTGGCGGCGCGGTTGCCGCTTGACCAGGCGATGCTGATCATGGGCATCCCGGCGGTCTGCGCGGCGGCCTTGCTCGCGGTCCTGTGCCGCGAAAGGATCTGATCAGGCGTGCGCGGCAAAGGCGCGGTGATGGCTTTCCTTCGATACCGGCGGCACCGCCGCATCCAGCATCGACCAGGTCCTGCCGGCATCGTCGCTGATCCACAGCGCGCCGGCGGACGTCGCCAGGATCAGGCTGCTGCCGCAGGGCAGGCCCGCATCGTCCAGCCAGATGTGCTGCGCCATCGCTTCGATCGACCATGCGGCCTGGGCCGGCCAGCCCAGGTCCAGTTCCTGCCAGCGATCGCCGCCGTCCTGTGAAACCAGCAGGCCGGGGCAGGTCGCGCCCGTGCGCCACCAGTGTCCGGGATCGGTATCGGTGCCCGCGACCAGCAGCCTGTCGTAGTTGGTGGGGTCGGCAAAGACGTGGTCGGGATAGCCAAGGCGCGCCTGGTGATCGGATAGCTGCGCCCAGGTCATCCCGTCATCGAGGCTGCGATAGACGCCCGACCCCGTGACCAGCATCATCCGGCGTTCGTCGGCCGGCAGGATCAGCAGCCGGTGGATGTCGCGATAGCTGTAGTCGTCCGTCGCCGAATATCCCGCGATCTCGGTGAAGCTTTCGCCGCCATCGGTGGTGCGGAACAGGCCACCCTGCTCAACCATCACGAAAAGCACCTCCGGGTCGTCCGGGTGGACCAGCAACGCCTTGACGTGGGCGATGTGCGGCGGGACCGGAAAGGTCCACTTGTCGCGATCGGGGACGTGCTGCAAGGCTTCGGCCTCGCGCCATGTCGCGCCGCCGTCGCGGCTGACGAACAGCGCGGCGGGATCGACCCCGGCGTAAAGCATCGCGCGTCCCGGCGCGGCGGCCGAAGCCAGGCAATAGACTTCGCGCGGGCCGATCCCGGCATCGGCCGCGTGCCAATGCTCAGGCCGGCCGGCGGCGAAAGCGGCGGCGCGGATGCCGCCCGGCGCATGAAGCCCGGCCAGCAGCTTTCCGGTGATCGCATCGTGGATCAGCGCGCCGACATGATGCCCAGCGAGCGAGCGATGCACGAGCGACCAGGGCTGGCCCGCAGCGGCGCGCTCCAGCACATGGATGCCGTCCACCGTTCCGACGGTGAACTGCAACAGCGGCCCTTCGCCCAGGCTCACCGTCTGGCCGTTGGGGGAAAGCAGGCAGGGCGTCCGATTCATGTGCAACCGCCTCACGTCATGGCATTCTGCGACGGGCTTAAGCCCATGCGCATGGCAGCGGAAAGACGATTTGCCGATGACTGCGAGGCAGGATCGCTATGAGGCTTTCGCGAAGACGCTTGTTAAAGTTTGCATCCATAGATCGCGCCATCGCGGATATCGCCCAAGCCGGAGTTTGCTTACAGTGTCAGTCGAACGGCTCAATCTCAGCGTTTCGTCGATTTCGGCAGAGGCCAAGGACGTGCTGCTGATCGGCTTGCGCGCGGGCGACGGCCAACCCCTGCCGGCCTACACCGCCGGGGCGCACCTCGAACTCGTCCTGCCCAACGGCCTGATCCGCCACTATTCGCTGTGCGGCGATCCCGATGATCGCCAGACATATCTGATCGGCGTGGGGCTGGCCGCCGATACGCGCGGCGGCTCGCGGTTGCTGCACGGCGCGATCAAGGTCGGCGATCGCTTGCGGGCCGCCGCGCCGCGCAACAATTTCGCGATGAGCGCGGACGCGGCCAGCCATCACTTCATCGCCGGCGGGATCGGGATCACGCCGATCATGGCGATGATCCGCCACTGCGAGAAGACCGGCCAGCCCTGGACGCTCGACTATCTGGTGCGCAGCCGGCAGCGCGCCGCGTTCCTTGAGGATCTGGCGCCGTTCGGCGATCGGGTGGTCGTCCATTCCAGCGCCGACCTTGGCCGGCGGGGCGAAATCGCCGCGATGGTGGCGCGCGCCGGGGATGCCGGCACGCTCTATTGCTGCGGACCGGCGGCGCTGATGGAAGCGGTGGAGCAGGCGACAAGCGGCTTCGCGCCCGATCGCGTCCGCTTCGAATGGTTTTCGGCCAAGGAAACCGCCGACCACGGACCGGGTGACGGCTTCACCGTGATCCTGGCGAAAAGCGGGCGGACCATTGCGGTGCCGGCCGGCCGGACCCTACTCGAAGCGCTGGAGGACGCCGGCATCGACGCGCCCTATGCCTGCCGCGAAGGCATCTGCGGGTCGTGCGAAGTCGCCGTGCTGGAAGGAATCCCCGATCATCGCGACCAGGTTCTGACCGCGGCGGAGCAGGCTTCGAACCAGACGATCATCACCTGCTGTTCGCGCGCGCGCAGCGCCGAACTGGTGCTCGATCTATAGGTCCGGCGCTGAAAACGCACTGCCCGGCGGATATAGTCGGGCGGGCGATCTGCTATTGCAAAACGATCTTTCCCACCGGCCGCGACGAGGGATAGTATTTTCCTGAAACCATCGCGCCCATGCCCACGCAACCGCATTGGAAGGACCAATCATGGCTGGCAATTTTCTTCATAACGCCTGGTATTGCGCCGCGCTGTCGGATGAAGTGACCGACAAGCCCTTTGCCCGAATGTTCCTGAACGAACCGGTGGTGATGTATCGCCGCGAGGATGGCGAACCGGTTGCGCTGGCCGATATCTGCGCGCATCGCCGCGCGCCGCTGAGCGACGGCTGCGTCCAGGGCGACAACATCCAGTGCCCCTATCACGGCATCATCTTCGATTCCGAAGGCAAGGCCGTCTGGGCGCAGGGCAGGGAGAAGATCCACCCGAACATGAAGGTGCGCAAGTACCCGCTGGTCGACAAGCATGGCTTCCTGTGGATCTGGATGGGCGATCCCGCCCGCGCCGACGAGACGACCATGTATGACTGTTCGCTGCTCGACCTGCCGGGCTGGGCGGTGCAGCGCGGCGAATTCTATTCGCGCTCGGCGGCGATGATGGCGATCGATAACATCATGGACCTGTCGCACACCGCCTTCGTCCATGCGGCCACGATCGGCGCCGGCGATGACCTCGATCCTGAGGCGCTGACCTGGGAACGCCGCGAAAACTACATCAAGGGCACGCGCAAGGCCACGCGCATGACGCCCAGCCCCGCCTATCTGGCGCGGGGCGCGGGCGATTACATGCTCACCCAGGTCAAGACCATGTCCTATGAGCCGCCTTATTATTCCAACGTCGATATCTTCACCAAGGAAGCGGATTGCGAACCGGGCGCGGAGCGCTTCAACGAGGAATTCCGCACCTTCAACATGATGACCCCGGAAACCGACACCTCGCATTTCTACTTCTATGCGAATTGCCGCAACTTCCGCATCGATGACGAGGAATTCGGCGCGATCAACCTGAAGATCGGGCACACCCTGCTGGCCGAGGATGTCAAGATCTGCGAGGCGGTGCAGCGCCGCACGCTGCAATGCCCGTCCAGCCCCGAGATCGACCTTGCCGCCGATGCCGGCGGCTTGCAGGCCCGCCGCATCATCAAGCGCCTGATCGCCCAGGAACGCGAGGAAGAGGCCATGCCCGCCGCGGCCGAATAGGGCCGGCGTTCCGGCTTATCCTTGAAGCGAACATGAAGCGAGACAGGCGTTGCTGAAAAAGTACAATCCCGAATCCGTCCACAAGCCGGCCGGTGCCTATGTCCACGTGGCCGAGCTGAGCGCGCCGCAGCGCACGCTCTATCTGGCCGGGCAGGGCGGCCGCGCGCCCGATGGGTCGCGCGGGGCCACGATCGAGGAACAGGCCGAGGAAACCTGGCGCAACATCCTGCGCATCCTGGACGATGCCGGGATGGGGCCGGACGACATCGTGCGCGTCACCACATATGTCCTCAAGGCCGAGCATCGCGACATCGTGAGCGCGGTGCGCAGCAAGGCGCTGGGCGGGGTGCTGGTGCCGGGTACGTTCCTGGTGGTTTCCGGCTTCGCCAATCCCGACATGCTGATCGAAATCGACGTCGTCGCCGCCCGGTGACGGCGTCCAAGCCTCAAGGAAGCCGCAGATGACCTCCTCCTCCGCCACCGTCACCCGGATCGACACGCCCCATGGCATGAGCGCGCAGGAATGGCAGGCGCGGCTCGATCTGGCCGCCGCGCATCGCTTTACCGCGCTGAAGGGATGGCAGGACGATCACATGATCTACAACCATCTCAGCATGCGCGTGCCGGACCAGCCGGACCACTTCCTGATGAAGGAACACGACATGCTGTTCCGCGAAGTGACCGCGACGAACTTGCGCAAGCTGCCGATCGATGGGCCGCCGCTGAGCTATCGCGACAACGTGAACCCCGCCGGCTATGCCATCCACGGCGGCATCCTGCAGGCGCGGCCGGATATCAATTCGATCATGCACCTGCACAGCGTGGCCGGCGCGGCGATGTCGACCATCGCGGGCGGGATGATGTTCATCACCCAGGAATCGATGCAGTTCTATAACCGCATCGGCTACCACGATTTCGAAGGCGTCGCCGAAATCGAGGAGCGCGAGACGATCGTTCGCGATCTGGGCGCGTTCAACACGCTGATCCTGCGCAACCACGGCCTGCTGACCTGCGGCCGTTCGGTGGGGGAGGCGGTCAAGCGCCTGTACCACGTGATCCGCCTGTCCGAAATCCAGCTCAAGGTCATGGCGACCGGCGCCGAAGTGGTCCAGCCGCCGCACGACGTCTGCGAACGGACCGCGCAACTGTTCACCAACCGGCCGTTCACCCAGACCGATGCCGATTGGCAGGCGCTGGTCCGCTGGGTCAACTTCCACGCCACCGACTACGCGCGCTGAACGCCGCTCAGCCCGTTTCGAAAGAGCGGGCGAAGCGTTCGGCGGCGGGGTGGAACGGCACGTCGAGCGGGGTTTCCGCACTTTCGCCGAACACTTGCGCGATCGATTTGTAATCGCCATCGGTCCACGGCATCTGCGCCTGGCGGGCGACGACGGCGCGGCAGATCGCTTCGACGTGGCGATCGGCAAGATCGGCGCGGCAGTATAGCGGCCAGCCGCTGAAATCGAGGCAATGATAGGACCGCGCCAGGCCCGGATAGTCCCCCGGAGCAAGCTCGCGGCCACGCCAGCCCATCGCCTGCATCGCCGCCAGCGTATCGTTGCCGAATTCCATCAGATCGAACCCGGCCGCCAGCGCGGCGCCCAGCCAGGCGACCAGCGCCTCGTCGAAGATCGCGTCGATCGTGCCATCGGCCAGTGGCTCCATGCGCTTGGGGCCAAGCGGCGATCCGGTCGTCACCAGCGTGCCGCCCCAGGCCTGGAACGCGGCCAGCGAAAAGCCGTGGAAGCGGAAAAGCTGCTCGACCAGCGCCAGCGTCGAATGCGTGGGATCCTCGCGAACCGAAAGGCGCAGCGGATAGCGGCTGCGGGCAAGATCGGCCAGCGAGGTCAAGCCCGTGCGCGGGTGGATCGCCATGACGAAGGCATCCCACGAAGGGTAGGAACAGATCACCCGCACCGGCAGCGGACGTTCGAACAGGCCGGTGCCGCGCCAGGCCTGCGTCAGCAGGGCCGAAGGGTTCACGAAGGCCGCATCCACCCGGCCGGCGCAGACATCATGCGCCAGGATCGCCGATCCGGTCGCCAGGTTGAGCGCCGGACGCCATTGCGCGCCGCCGCCCGAGCCGACCGAAATCCGCACGTCGCGATCCCCGCCATAGGGAATGGTGGGATCGCCGGCGATGTCGAGGCCGATTTCCCACAGCATCTTGGCGCGAATGAAATTGGCGCCGGCGGGCAGCGGTTCGAGGTTGCTGTTGGCCAGTTGGATCAGGCTGGAGAGCGGGGCGTCCTTGCGGTCCTGCGTCATGTCTGTGGGCCTCTCGGGTCAGGGCTGGGGGTGGGGCCTTGATGGCCCGGGATCTCGGTCGCGGGCGTATGTTTCAATCGCGAAAGACGACCGTCTTGCGGCCGTTGATCAGGATGCGATCATCAAGATGAAAGTGAACCGCTTCGGCCAGCACGCGGCGCTCGATGTCGCGGCCCTTGCGCACCAGTTCTTCGGCGGTGTCGCGGTGCGTGATCGCTTCGACGGCCTGGGTGATGATCGGTCCTTCGTCAAGGTCCGCGGTCACGTAGTGCGCGGTCGCACCGATCATCTTCACGCCGCGCGCATGCGCCTGGTGATAGGGCTTGGCGCCCTTGAAGCTGGGCAGAAACGAATGGTGGATGTTGATGCACCGGCCCGACAGCCAAGCCGCCATGTCGTCCGACAGGATCTGCATGTAGCGCGCCAGGATCACCAGATCGGCCCCCGCCTCGTCGATCAGCGCGCGCAGCCTTTGTTCCTGGGCGGGCTTGGTCGCGGGCGTGACGGGCAGGTGGTGATAGGGCAGTTCGCCAATCAGCCCGGTGGCAAGCGCTTCGCGCGGGTGGTTGCCGATGATGCCGACGATGTCCATCGGCAGCTCGCCGATGCGCGTGCGGTACAGCAGGTCGCCCAGGCAATGGTCGAACTTGCTGACCAGGATGACGGCCTTCTTGCGCTTGTGCGCCGAGCGCACGGACCATTCGATGCCAAGCGGGCCAAGCGCTTCGCCCAGGCTGGTGCGCAATTGCGCCGCGCGCGTATCGTCCAGGCTGAATTCGACGCGCATGAAAAAGCGGTCGGTCACCGGATCGTTGAACTGCTGGGCATCGCGGATGTTGCCGCCCGCTTCGGCGATGCGCGATGCGACGCAGGCGACCAAGCCCGGCCGGTCGGGCGCGGACAGCGTGAGAATGCGTGCGCCCATCACGCGCGCTCCCGGAACGCGGCGGCATATTTCAGCGTTCGCTGCGGCGCGCCGAAGGGAAAGAAATGGATCGCCGTATCGCCATGCCGCGCCGGATCGAGCTTGTCGCCCAGTTCGCCCAGCAAGCGGTCAGGCCCGGCGGCGTTGACGGCGCGGGCCATCGAGGCGCCATATTTGGCCAGCACCCGCGCCGATGCCTGCACGCCGCAGGTCGATGCATAGCGCGCCAGCGTGGCAAGGCCGGCGGGGCCGGGCACGCCGATGCGCACCAGGCTGTCCACGCCCGACTGGCGCAGCGCGTCCAGCCAATCGAGGATCGGCGCGGCCGAGAACGTGAACTGGGTATAGATTTCGGCCCTCTGCCCGGCTGCGGCAATCAGCCCGAGCTTGCTGCGCATCGCCTGGTCGAGCAGCATTGCGGCGATTTTCGGATGGCCTTCGGGATAGCCGGCGATGCCGATCGTGCCGATGCCGTGTTCGCCCAGCAGACCGGTTTCCAGCAAGGCCACGGCATCGCCGAACGGCCCATGCGCGGCATCGAGATCGCCGGCGACCACGAAGGCGCGCGAAACGCCGCTCGCCTGCAACGCTGCGGCGATGCTGGCCAGTTCGCCGTGCGAGGCAAGGCGGCGCGCGGCGATGTGCGGGGTGGCGGCCAGCCCGGCGGCCTGGATCGTGGCGGCGGCGGCGGCCAGTTCGCCGGGGCGTTCGGTGCCGAGCACGGCGATCGAAACGGCAGAGCCGGGGGCAAGGTCACCAGCGTTGGCGGACAGCTTCTCCGCCTCGCGGGATGTGATCTCCAGCGAAAAGTCGGCAAGCGGGTCTGCCGTGGCTGGCTGTTCACGAGCAATAAGCATCACGCAATGTTCCTCGCTTCCGCGCGCCGCAATGCAGCCGCGGGCCTGGGGGCAGGGGACGAAAGGATTCAGGACTTAACCTGACTGCCGGCTACCATCGCGCCGGCGGCGGTTGAAATAGGGATACGGTATGACAGTCATGTCGCCCGCGTCCGGGCCGCGTCCTGTCCCTAGATCTTGAACTGGACCCGTGTGGCCGGGTGAAACAATTCGTCAACGGCAAGGCGGCGCTTGCTCAGGCCCTGGGCGAAGTGCTGGCCAAGAAAGCTGTCGAGCACGTGGGCGTTGGCCTCCACGCCATAGGGCCACAGGTCCGGTCCCATCATCGCGACCATGTCGCGCGCGGTTTCTTCCATCAGCGGCAGGCTGATCTGCGATGCCGCCGTGGCGAACAGATCGGCCAGGGCGTGGTCCTTGGCCTGGGTGAAGGCCTTGAACAGGCTGGAGGGCAGCCACGGATGGGCCTGCGCCAGTTCGCGCTTCAGCCCCAGCAGGTGCATGATCGGGAAAATCCGCGTGCGCCCGTAATAGGCCCGCGCTTCGGCGGCGGGATCGTCGAACAGCCAGCGGATCGGGGCGTCGGCCGCGCCGAAGCCATGCGGCGCGCGCGGCGATATGATCGCGTCGATCTCGCCGGACAGCAGCAATTCGGGCAGCACCTTGTCTTCGGGCGCATCGACAAGCGATACGGCCTCGGGAAGGTCGAGCGCGATCTTTTCCAGCCGGCCGGCCTGTTCGAGGCCGCCGCGAACCCATGTGATGTCGGCCGCGTCGACGCCGCTTTCCGCCAGCACGATCCGCGCCCAGACGCAGGCGGTAAGCTGGTATTCGGGCAGGCCGACGCGCTTGCCGATCAGGTCGCGCGGTCCCCGGATGGCGCTGTCACGCGCGACGTAGAACGCCGTGTGGCGGAACATGCGCGAAGGGAACACCGGAATGCCGACGTAGGTATCGTCGCCGGCGGCCTGGCGCACGGCGAAGCTCGACAGCGACAGTTCGCACAGATCGAACTCCTCGCCGCGAAAGGCGCGGAAGAAGGTTTCCTCGGGCGACAGGTCCAGGAAGACCGGGCTGACCCCTTCGATCGGGACCGTGCCATCGACCAGCGGGCGGATACGGTCGTAATGGCCGACCGCCATGGAAAGCTGGAGCCGGCCACGGCTGTCCTGACCGATGGGCTTGTTCATTATGCGGGTGTCACTTCCAGGGGCAGGCGGGCAAGCGGGTGCAGCGAATTGTTGAGCCGGCGCTCGGGCGCGCCCGCCAGGCGGATCGTGGCGAAGCGTTGCAGCATGGCCTTGAGCACCAGCCCGGCTTCCTGGCGTGCCACCATCTGGCCCAGGCACTGGTGGATGCCGAATCCGAAGCCGACATGGCCGCTGCTGCTACGCGACACGTCGAAGCGGTCCGGGTTATCCCAGCGGCGCGGGTCGCGGTTGGCGGCGCCCAGGAAGAGCAGGATTTTGGTGCCTTGCGGGATCGCCACGGGGCCAAGCGTGCAATCGTGCATCGCGGTGCGGCAGAACACTTGCGCGGTGGAATCCCAGCGCAGCGATTCATCGAACGCGCGCTTTTGCAGATCGGGTTCGGCGCGCAGCCGCGCCCACTGGTCGGGATGGCTGGCCAGCGCCAGCAGCAGCGTGCCGATGCCGCTGACCGTAGTGTCGATCCCGGCGCTCAGGAACGAGCGCACCAGCCGGTGCGCCTCGTCCTCGGTGCATTCGCCGCGATCGGCAGCCGCATAGACCTGCATGCCCCATCCGTCCGGGCCAAGGTTCTCGCGGCGGCAGGCCTGGTTGACCCATTCGACGGCATCGGGAAGCCCCACTTCGGTCGATTCCCAGACGGCGTTCTTCGGGCCATAGGCGTTGAACACGGCGGCTGCATAAGGCAGCAGGTGCTCGCGCCCGTCGCGCGCGATGCCGATCGTGTCGGGGAAGACGTCGAGCGGATAGACTTCGGCAAGCTCCTCCATGCCGTCGAAGCGCCGCTTGGCCGCCAGCGCATCGACGAGCGCCTCGGCGCGCGCGGTCCAGCGCGGCAGCACCGCCTTGAGCGCGGGCAACGAGACAACGCCGTTCATCAGCCGGCGCATCTGGCTGTGGACCGGCGGGTCGGTTTCGAGCAGCAGCGACGGCGCGCGCCACGGCGGCTCCTTGAGAAAGTCCTGAAGTCCCACCCCGCGCGACGAACCGAAGGCCTGCCAGTCGGCCAGGATGGCGGCGACTTCGGCATGCCGCGCCGTGCCCAGGATGCCATAGCGCGAAAGCTGGAACAGCGCGCCCGCTTCGCGCAGGCGGTGATCGACGCTGTAGGGATCGGCCAGGACATCTTCCGCGAAGGGATCGAGATCGACCACGGGCAGGTCGGCAAGGACGGCGTGCGCCGTGGCGGAAGTTCCCTCGATCGTGTCCATGGCCGGCATCCTGCGATGGCCTGATGCGGCTGTGAAGCCCTTATGCATCACTTCCTGTCATCACGGCGGCTTATGGCTGCGCCGCAGGGCCACAGGGCCGCATCGTCGCAGGGCTAGGCTGTGGTGACATTTTAGGGATTCACGGCGTGTCGGATTTCTGATTCAACACTGGCTTTTGGAGGCTGGTGTGGAAGGCGAGGTACTTCGGGACGATCAGTGGGAGCGGCTGCGCGAGTTTGT
>JADLHU010000113.1 GCA_020848655.1 Novosphingobium sp. | reverse complement strand
GTCCGATCCACCGATGAACAGGCCTGAGACGCCATCGCCGCGCCGCGTATCGCGATCCGTCGCGCCGCTCTCGATCCAGAGGCGGCCATTGAGGCGGCCGGGGAAGGAGCGGATGAGGTAATAGCTCTTGGTCAGCACGTGGTTGGCCGGCGCAGGCTGCATGCGCGGGGCATCAATGCCGGCGAGCAGGCGTTGCAGGTCCTGGCTGCCATCGCGGCCCGGCGTTGCGTCGCGCGTGTCGACCACGAACGCGCCGCCAGCGCGAAGGTAAGCGTTGACCTTCTGCACGGCGGCGGCCGGCAGCGCCTTCGCATCGCGCGGCACGGCATAATAGATCATCGGATAGAGTTCGAGACTGTCGCGCGCGAGATCAACGCCGTGCGGCATCTGCGGCTCGACCGACGTGCGCTGGCCGAGCTGGTAGGAGAGGCCGAACAGCCCCGCCTTGGTCGTGTCGTCGAGACGGCGATCGCCAGTCTTCACATAGGCAAAGCGCAGGTGGGCGGCGGCTTCGCGCGCCAGCTGTTCGGATGTCTGCGCTGAGGCTTGCGGCGCATTGGCCAGCATCAATCCGGCGGCGAGGAACATTGCGATCGCGCCGGCAGCAGACCTGCGGTTGAAGAGGCGTGGCAGGCGGCCTGCGAAGGCGAGCGCGATGATGAGATCGAACGCCACGATGGCCAGCGCCAGCGCGATCATCCAGCCGCCAAGGCCGGCGCGTTCGACGATGGCGGCCTGTTCGGTCACCGTCACCTCCAGCGGCCAGTTGTTGAAAGCGGTGGGAGCGGGCGCGCCGGCATTCAGCGCGCGTTCGCCGCCCGGCCCGATATAAAGCCCCGGCGGGGTGGTCGGCCCCGGACGGGTGGTGAGGAAGCTGGCTGCGGGGATCGGCATGGCCGAGGATTGTGGCGGCGTCAGGACGCCCGATCCGTCCAGCACGCGCGAGGGCGTCAGCGTGCCTTCCGTGCCCAGCGCAGCAGGGCCGGAACGTTCGCCGCCGGACACCACCGACCGGCGCAGCATCTCGACGAATGCGCCGGTGAGCGGCAGGTCGGACCAGTCTGGGTCAGCGGTGACGTGGAACAGGATCAGTTCGCCACGGCCCATGCGGCGGGCAGTAACCAGCGGCGTGCCATCCTCGAGGCTGGCCCAGGTGAGGCTTTCGAGTTCGGACGAGGGCTGGGCCAGAACCTGCTGGCGCACGGCCGTATCGGTCGGCTTCGGAATGCCGATGAAGGGCGAGTTGGCCGGGAAGTCCTTGATGCGCTGCGGCGTCTCCCACGACAGGGACGAGCCGAGCGAGCGCGAAGTCGGGCGAAGTTCAACCGGCGTGAGCGCGCCTTCCTGTGCGGCGAGGCGCGGGCCGGCAAAGCGGATCAGCACGCCGCCTTTCTCGATCCAGTCGACAAGGCGCTTTTCGGTGGCGTCGTCGATCGTTCCACGATCACCCATGATGATGGCGTCGATCGGGCTGTCGAGCAGGTCGGGCAGGCGCTTCTCGGTCAGCTGTGCATAGGGCTGCAGCGCCTTGCGTGCATAGTAGTGTTCGGACAGCAGCGGCTGCGCCTCATCGCGCGTATCGGCAAGGCCGACATGAGGGCGGCGCGCCGTATCATCCCACAGCCAGACGCCGCCAGCGGAGGGCGACGAGCCGATACGGAAACGCGCCACGCGGTTGAGCGCGGCGGCCGGGATCGGGAAGGCGGCAACGGCGGTGGTCTCGCCGCCATTGAAGGTGATGCGCGTGGAAGCGATCGATGCGCCTTCCGCTGTCTCCGCGATGATGTCCGCCGTCTGCCCCGGGGCCGTATCCGCGCGCACGATGGCGACGCGAGCGCCTTCAGCCGAAGAGTCAGCCGACGTGATTGCGAACGCGCCTTTCGGACGCATCGGGCGAACGTCGGTCGCGGCCTTGGCGGAGAGGCCGCGCGCGAACGCGGCGGCGCTGTCATGGTCGAAACCGTCGGTGATCCAGATGATCCGGCCAGGCCGAAGTTTTGAGTCATCCAGCGCCTTCATGGCGGCGGTGCGATCCGGCAGCCAGGCATTGGGGCGAGCATTGCGTAGCAGCTGCCGCGCCGATTCAGGGTCGAGCGCCTGCGATGGATCGCGCGGTACATCGCGGGCCGTGGTGAACTGCACGTGCACGGTGCCGCCCTGTTGCGAAACTTCATCGACTGCCGCCGTTGCTGTGCGCACGACATCCCGCCAGCGTTCGGCGCTGGTCCAGCCATCGTCCACCACGATCAGCGTGCCGCCATCGGTGGCGGCCTGTGCGTTTGGCGCCCAGGTGGGACGGGCAAAGCCGAGAATGGCCAGCGCCAGCGCGATCATCCGCAGCAGCAGCAGCCACCAAGGCGTGCGGGCAGGGGTTTCCTCATCAGGCTTGAGATCATCAAGGAGCGCCAGCGAGGGCAGCGCGAACCGCTTCGGCTCGGGCGGCGTGGCGCGCAGCAGCAGCCACAGCAGCGGCAAGGCCAGAAGGCCCAGCAGCGCGAGCGGCTGCAGGAAGAGGAAAGGACCCAGGTTCACGCGACGGCTCCCGTGGTGAAGCCATAGGCAAGTTCGCCCAGCGGCGTGCGGGCCGCGCCATCCGTGGCGTGCGAAACGAAACGCCAGCCGAGCTCGCCGGCGAGGTCCGTCATGTCCTTCCGGCGCTGCGTGAACTTGTCGAGATAGCCATCGCGGATCGATTCAGCGCGGCCGATCAGGCGCTCGCGCTCCTGTCCCGGGCGGAAGAACCGCACGCGACCATTGAAGGGATAGCTCTCCTCGATCGGATCGCACACCTGCAACAGAACGCCATCACGGCACTTGGCGGCCACCGGCGTCAGCCATGCACGCCAGTCGGCCAGCGGCGAATAGAAGTCGCTGCAGATCACCACCGCAGCCGTATCGCGCGGTGGCTTGGGCACGGGTTGGTCGGCGTGGAAATTGCGGATGTCCTCGCCCACGCGTGACGGCGCACGCGCGCCTGACACCGGTCCACGCCCGCCGCCCAGGGCGCCGCAGCGTTCGCCCGAGCGCGAGAGCGCGCCGGCCAGCGCCATGCACAGCAGCAGCGCGCGGTCGGCCTTGTGC
>JADLHU010000112.1 GCA_020848655.1 Novosphingobium sp. | reverse complement strand
TTCGCCCGCCAGCTGCGCGGCGGTCATCAGCCCCGCCAGCAAGCCGACTGCAGCGCTTTCGACCTAGCCTTCGCAGCCGGTGATCTGCCCGGCGAAGCGGATATGCGGCGCGGCCTTGAGGCGCAGTTGCCGATCCAGCAGCAGCGGCGAATTGAGGAAGGTGTTGCGGTGCAGCCCGCCCAGCCGCGCGAACTCCGCGTTCTGCAAGCCGGGAATGGTGCGGAACAGGCGGACCTGCTCGGCATGCTTGAGCTTGGTCTGGAAGCCGACCATGTTCCACAGCGTGCCCAGCTTGTTGTCCTGGCGAAGCTGAACCACCGCATAGGGCCAGCGCCCGGTGCGCGGATTGTCCAGCCCCACCGGCTTCATCGGCCCGAAGCGCAAGGTATCCTCGCCGCGTTCGGCCATGACCTCGATCGGCATGCAGCCTTCGAAGTAGGGGGTGTTGGCTTCCCATTCCTTGAACGTGGTCTTCTCGCCGGCGAGCAGCCCTTCGCGGAACGCGATGTACTCCTCGCGGGTCATCGGGCAATTGATATAGTCCTTGATGCCGCCGCCCAGTTTCGAAGGCTTGTCCCAGCGCGAGGCCATCCAGCACACGTCCATGTCGATGGATTCGTGGTAGACGATCGGCGCGATGGCATCGAAGAAGGCCAGGCTGTCGGCCCCCGTCGCCGCCGCGATGCTGGCGGCCAGCGCTTCGGCCGTCAGCGGGCCGGTGGCCACGATGGTCAGCCCCGCTTCGGGCAGGCGGTCGATCCGCTCGCGCACGATGTCCAGCGTCGGCAGTGCGGCCAGCGCGGCTTCGACTTCGGCGGAGAACACGTCGCGGTCCACCGCCAGCGCCGATCCCGCCGGCACTTGCGCCCTGGCCGCCGCCGCCATGACCAGCGATTGGCACTGGCGCATCTCGTGGTGCAGCAGGCCAACCGCGTTCTTCTCGTCGTCGTCGGAGCGGAAGCTGTTGGAACAGACCAGTTCGGCCAGCGCGTCGGTGTGATGCGCGGGCGAACGATCGCCGCCGCCGCGCATTTCGGAAAGCCGCACCCGCAACCCCCGCCGCGCGAGCTGCCAGGCCGCCTCGCTGCCCGCAAGCCCGCCGCCGATGATGTGTACGTCGTATGTCATGAGGGCGGCTGTAGCGCCGATGCGTTCAGGCCGCCACCGGCAGCACGACCCTGCCGTCCTCGCCGAAGCGAAGCGGCCCATGCGCGATCACCGCCGACAGCGGCAGCGCGGCATGGATGTGCGGGAACAGCGCGCCGCCGCGCGCCGGTTCCCACTTCACCGCATCGCCCAGCACCGCAAGGTCGACCGCCGCGACATGGAGATCGTGCTGGCCGGCAAAGTGCTTGGCCACGGTCTCGTCAAGCTGGTCCGCGCTCGACATGTGGATGTAGCCATCGGCCAGGTCGATCGGCGCGCCGGTGAACACGCCGTCTGTCAGCAGCGCTGCCATCTGTGGCGCGGTCAGTACCTTGTAGGTGACGTTCTCTTTCAAGCTTCGGTGCTTTCGTCGCCGCTGTCGGGCGCTTCGCCGTCGGCGATGGCATCGTCGGCGCCATCTTCGGCCAGCCGCACCGCGCTGACGACATGTTCGCCATCGGCCACGTTGAACAGCCGCACCCCGGCCGATCCGCGCCCGATCACGCGCAGCGAGACGAGCGGCAGGCGGATCAGCTTGGCCTGATCGGTGACGAGCATGAGCTGATCGGCCTGCGTGGTCGGGAAACTGGCCACGACAGGCCCGTTGCGGCCGATATTGTCGATGTTGGTGATGCCCTGGCCACCGCGTCCGGTGCGGCGATATTCATAGGCCGAGGACAGCTTGCCATAGCCGTTGGCGCAGACGGTGAGGATGAACTGCTCCTTTTCGGCCAGTTCGGCAAAGCGTTCGGGCGACAGTTGCGGCTCGCCTTCCTTCTCGCCCTTCCAGGCGGCGAAGCGCAGGTATTCGTCGCGCTCGTCCTGGTCCTTCATGCCGACGCGGTGCAGGATCGACAGCGAAATCACCTCGTCGCCATCCTTCAACGCCATGCCGCGCACCCCGGTGGAGGTGCGGCTCTGGAACGCGCGAACGTCGTCTCCGGCAAAGCGGATCGCCTTGCCCTGGCGGCTTGCCAGCAGCACGTCGTCTTCGGGTTCGAGCAGCGCAACGCCGATCAGGCGATCGTCCGAATCGTCTTCAAAGCGCATCGCGAACTTGCCGTTCGACGGGATGTTGGTGAACAGGTCCATCGAATTGCGGCGCACGTTGCCCCGGGCCGTCGCGAAAACGACGTGGAGCTTGCCCCATTCGGCCTCGTCCTCGGGCAAGGGCAGGACGGTGGCGATGGTCTCGTCCTTGTCCAGCGCGGGCAGGAGGTTGACGATCGGCCGGCCGCGCGTGGCGGGGCCGCCTTCGGGCAGGCGCCACACCTTGAGGCGATAGACCTTGCCGGCGGTGGAGAAGAACAGCACCGGGGTATGCGTGGACGTGACGAACATCGTCGCCACGGCGTCTTCCTGCTTCGTCGCCATGCCGGCGCGGCCCTTGCCGCCCCGGTTCTGCGCGCGGAACGTGGAAAGCGGCGTGCGCTTGATATAGCCGTCGAGCGTGACGGTGACGACCATGTCCTCGCGCTCGATCAGGTCCTCGTCCTCGATCCCGTCCCAGGCGGGGGCGATCTGCGAGACGCGCGGCGTGGCATAAAGATCGCGCACCGCGACAAGCTCGTCCCGGATCACGCCGTAGAGCTTCACCCGGTCGGCCAGGATCGAGAGATATTCCTCGATCGCGGCGGCGAGTTGCTTCAACTCGTCGCCGATCTCGTCGCGGCCCAGCGCGGTAAGGCGGTGAAGGCGCAAGTCGAGGATCGCCTTCACTTGCGCTTCGGACATGCGATAGGTGCTGCCCGCCAGCTCGCTGCTGTCTTCCTCGATCGCTTCGACCAGGCGGATATAGGGCGCGATTTCGCCGATCGGCCATTCGCGGGCGAGCAGCGCGGCGCGCGCGGCGGCCGGGTTGGACGCGCCGCGGATGATCTTCACCACCTCGTCCATGTTCGTCACCGCGATGACGAGGCCGAGCAAGATATGCGCCCGGTCGCGCGCCTTGTTCAGTTCGAACTTGGTGCGGCGGACGATCACTTCCTCGCGGAAGGCGATGAAGGTCTGGATGATGTCGCGCAGCGACAGCGTTTCGGGGCGGCCGCCCCGGATCGCCAGCATGTTGGCGGGGAAGCTCGATTGCGCGGGCGTGTGCCGCCAGAGCTGGTTGAGCACGACTTCGGGCGTGGCATCGCGCTTCAGCTCGATGACCATCCGCACGCCTTCGCGGTTCGATTCGTCGCGGAGGTCGTAAACACCCTCGATCCGCTTGTCCTGGGCGGCCTCGGCGATCTTTTCGACGAGGCCCGACTTGCCGACCTGGAAGGGGATCGAGGTCAGCACGATCGAGCGACGTTCGCCGCGGCCCTCTTCGATAATGTGGCGGCAGCGCTGGATGATCGATCCACGCCCGGTGAGGTAGGCCGACCGCGCGCCGGCGGTGCCCAGGATCAGCGGCGCGGTGGGGAAATCCGGGCCGGGGATGATCTCGAACAGTTCCTCGGTGGTGATCGCCGGGTTTTCGATGAAGGCACGGCAGCCATCGATCACTTCGCCCAGGGTGTTCGGCGGGATGTTGGTGG
>JADLHU010000111.1 GCA_020848655.1 Novosphingobium sp. | reverse complement strand
CCTAGCCGATTGAACGCATTCATTGCCGCGATGACGAGTGTGAGATCGACCAGGTCCTTTTCAGCGAAGGCGGCAGCGGCGGCGGCATATGCCTCGTCCGAGGCGTGGGTCGTGCTGACGTTGGTGACTTCCTCCGTCCACGCCAGTGCTGCGCGATATTGATCGGAGAAAAGGTGCGGCACCTCGGCCCAGACAGGAACAAGCGCGACCCTGTCGATCGACATCGTCTTGATGAGGTCGCGCGTGTGCATGTCGATACAATGAGCGCAGCCGTTGATTTGCGAAACACGCAGAAAGACCAAGTGGATCAGCTCATCCGGAAGGTTCGTCTTCTTTGTCACATAATGGTGAACCCCGAATAGAGCCTTGGCGCCTTCAGGCGCGATTTCGGACCAATTCAAACGCTTCACGTCGGTCATGATGCTTTCCTCGTCATCCGCGCCGATCATCGACGCTCACGGGCTTGACGAGGCTGGCCGATACGTTGTGACATCATGGTGCGCATATTTTTCGATCCTGCTGTCGTCCCATGTCACACTGGTCACGGTCACCTCGTCATGCATGCAGACACTTGCATGGGAGACATGGACATGAAGATCGTTGTTATCGGCGGTACGGGATTGATCGGCCGCCCCCTCGTCGGCCTTCTGCAGGCCAAAGGCCACGAAGTCGTCGGCGCCTCACCCAGCACGGGCATCGACGCGTTGACCGGCACGGGCCTGACCCAGACGCTGACGGATGCTGCGATCGTAGTAGATGTCAGCAATGCCCCGTCGTTCGAGGATGCGGCCGCGCTCGCCTTCTTCCGCACCACCACCGCGAACCTGCTGGAAGCGGCGCGCGACACGGGCGTGCGCCATTTCGTCGCGCTCTCGGTGGTAGGCACGGATCGCCTTCAGGCGTCAGGCTATTTTCGCGCCAAGCTGGCCCAAGAGCAACTGATCGCCGCAGGCGGCGTGTCCTACACCATCGTGCGCGCCACCCAGTTCTTCGAATTCCTGTCGTCTATCGCGGACGGCTATACGCGGGATGGCACCGTCCAACTGCCGGGCATCGCGCTTCAGCCGGTCGCGGCCGCTGATGTCTCGGCGCTGCTCGCCAAGATCGCCATGGCTGCCCCGGTCGATGGCATCATCGAAGTGGCAGGGCCAGAGCGAGCGCCGCTGGCCGAGTTCACCGCCAGTTGGCTCGGCGCGCGCGACGATCCGCGCCGGATCATTATCACCGACGAACGCGACTATTTCGGCGCGCCTGCCGACGACAGCACGCTGATCCCCGGCGAAGACGCGCAAATCGCACCCACGCGGTTCGATGCGTGGCTTGCAGCTCAATCGCAGGAGCAAGCGGTATGAGCCGGAGCCTTCCCCTCGCGCTGGCCGCAGTGCTCGGCCTCGGGTCCGCCGCCAATGGCTTCTTCATGCTGATCTCACCCGCAAACTGGTACTTCGCGGTGCCGGGCGTCACTACCACCGGCCCATTCAATCAGCATTTTGTGCGCGATATCGGGATAATTTTCCTGCTGGTCGGAATTGCGATGCTTACAGGTATTGCTCGGCCGGCGGTCCGCGTTCCGTTGTGGTCCGCCGCCGCGCTTTGGCTTGCCGGCCATGCGCTGTTCCATTTCTGGGAAGTGGTGGTCGGCATCTGCGGCACGGGCGCACTGGCCCAGGATTTTCCTGCGGTGACACTGCCGGCTATAGTTACGACCGCGCTTGCGCTGTGGGCATGGCGCGATACCGCTCGTGACATTCGCCGACCGCATTCAGGGGAGGACGCGTGTGCCGCACAGTGATGAATGCCTTGCTGATTTCGAGGCTGAGCGGCCGCGGCTGCTGCGCCTTGGGTATCGTATGCTTGGATCGATCAGCGAAGCGGAAGACATCGTTCAGGAGGCATGGCTGCGTTGGGCGAAAAAGGCTGAAAGTGTCGATACACCGGCCGCCTATTTGACCCGCGTCGTTACGCGGCTCTGCCTCGATCAGCTCAAGTCCGCCCGCGCGCGCCGTGAGACCTATATCGGAGCCTGGCTGCCCGAACCGCTGATGGGTACGACCGAAGCCGAGGAGATGATTGCCGACGACGTGACACTCACACTGATGCTCGCAATGGAGCGTCTGTCGCCGTTGGAGCGTGCCGCCTTTTTGCTCCACGACGTGTTCGACATGGCGCTGTCTGATGTCGCGATGACATTGGGACGTGAGCCCGCCGCCGTCCGCCAGCTTGCCTCGCGCGCGCGCAAGCACGTTCAGCATGCGCGACCACGCTTCACGATCGCGGCGAGCGAGGCCGATCGGATCGCGCGGGCCTTCTTCACTGCCGCGCGCGATGGTGACGCAACCGCATTATCAGCGCTGCTGGCGCACGACGTCGAAATTCATTCCGATGGCGGCGGCAAGGTCATCGCCTTCCGCAATGTCGTACGCGGGATTGATCGTGCGCTTCGCTTGTTCGCCGGGCTGCGGCGCAAGTACACGGCGGCGCCGACACTTCTGCGGACAGCGACGATCAATGGCTTGCCCGGCTATGTCAGTATTGATCGTGGCGATGTGTTCCAGACGACCGCGCTTGACGTCCGCGAAGGCAGAATTGCGGCAATCTACATCGTTCGCAATCCAGACAAGCTGCGCCATCTTACGGCGGCTTTCGGAGCAAACGACCGTTTGCAGCCCGGCCGCTGAGGTCGTGAATTGGTCGCGCGCTGGCGGAGCAGAACGCCGCATCGTGGGACTTTCCTGCCATTCCCGAGCCACACGTCGAACGCCCGGTCTTGCCAAGAGTCGACATCCAGCGAATGCTTGGAGCAAAGCGCTTCGAGACGCTTGCTTACGCGAGCAATGTGCTCTTTTGATCAGTCGGGAATAGGAAGCAATGATCCTCACAGTGGCTTTTGACGTGAAGAACCATGTCGAGGTGATGGAAGGCTGGCCGATCAAGAAGGGTGACACCAGCTTCTTCTTGGAGCGGGAGGGCGACGTCCTAAAAAGGGTATGCCTTGCTTTCTCTGGGGTCGGCATCAAGCATGCGCCCCGCCTGACACCAGAAAAGGACGGCGATACTCAGGCCCATCTCGTGATAAAGGGCGATGATTATGCCGCGCTTGCCCGCAAGACGATCATGAACTGGCAGGCCGTCGTGAGCGGACCTCAGATAGTCGACCTTGATTACGACAGCTACGAGCTAAGGTTTCATCCGGAGAGCATTGAAGAAGAGCCGCTCATCCATGTTTCTGCATTCAAATCCGACTCTGGAAAGTCCTTGAACCGGGCATGCGATTTCGAGCAGATGGGGAGAGCTTTCTGCGCCGGCCCCATTTCTGACGATCGAATCGAATCGACCTCGCATTTTCGCGAGGGCCGAATAGCTTTCGAGGCGGGGCGCTATGTCGATTCGTACAACAACATGTTTCTGTTTCTTGAGACTCGATACTGCGAGGGAAAGACGGGCAACGACAGGCAGACCGATATCCTGTCGAAGCATCGGGAATTCTGCGATATCGTCGAGCAGACGGCCAAGGAATTTTTCAGGGAAGCTGCGCTACACCGCGGGGGCACACTGGACTTGTTCAAACCGAACGACGCTGTTCGGGATAAGATCAAGGCGCTGGTGCTGTTGCGAGGGAAGCTTCGCCATCACTCGCTAAAGAGCCCACATCGCTGGGATCCGAACCGGCAGAACGCGCACGAGCCTGCGGCGCGGTTTCTGAGCGCGGTGGTGGGAGATATCGTCATCAAAGAATCCCTAGCCGACATTTATTCTCAGACCGCGCTGGAGGCTTTCAGAGAGATTTCGATCGAGACCGGTCACGAGACAAAGATCACCCTCGACACGTCAAGATTGGAAAAGCAGCGTACGCTCTCGTTGAATATGAGCTATCCAACGACCGTTGTATCGAGTGCTCTCTGCCTCGCCACAGTGCGAAACGCGATCAAAGCCTGCGAACGAAACGGCCAGCTTGGCGACACGGTCAAATTCGAAGGGACCCATACCAAGCTTGGGCTCGAGTTACTGTCGGTGGAATTCGATGTCTGGGCATATACCCAGACGAGAGCCATCGAGATGGAAAAACCGATTGAGCGCATCCGATGCGACTTCGAACATTATAGTTTCGGCACGATCGCCAAGCACAGCTTCTCGTTTCCTTTCAAATGCACGAAATTGACCATTCCAGACGCCTGGAATCTGTTGCAGTTCAGCTTTGATAACATTGAAAAGAAGAATCCCACGACCCGGATCATGAGATTAAAATTGTTCCTCGATCAAGGGAACAAGGCGATCGTGTCCTATCGTGTCGGCGCTCAGGTACGCCATTAGGAGGAAGGGCGGCGGTCAAAGCTGCAAATCCGCAATGAGGTCCGTGGCTTACCCATCTGGTTCATCGCTTGGAAGGATGCTTCAGCGATCGCATGGGTGATTTAGATCGACGGTGGGGTGAGACAAGATTCATTTTGCATCGCGTCGATGTGGCTCACCTGGGCAGCGGCGACAAGCGTAGCCTGATAAGCCGAGGCTTGAGGCTCGATGGTCCGTTTCGATTGGCGCGATGGGCAGCTTCCGTCAGGTCCGACGTTCACCGGAATTGCTGTGAACGACCGGCTCTGGTCGAAATCAGCCGGAGGTGCAGCCTGAGGTCGAGCGCGGTTCCCGCGTCGCACAGTCTACGCTATTATACGAAAACTCAGCAAATTTGGTGATTATCCCGTGCTTGCCTTCGCCAATCAACGCCTGAAATATCTGAAAAAAATCAATGTTTATCAAAATCTTACTTCGATTTTGATCCTATGGCCTGTACTTTCGCTACCGCCGCCTGTGTAACGCGCCCGACGCTGACGTTTCGGCAATCATGGACTTGAGTGGGGCGATTATATCCATGGCGCCTTCAGGCCTAAACCTGAATCCGGGGCGCGATGGACCATGGACCCAGTTCAGCGTGACGATGTTCGAGATGAACACGCGCCGCGCTTGCAAACGCCCTGATCGCGCAGGTGGGCGGACCGACGCAGGCGCGCGTCAGCTATGTTGCGCTTCGATCGAAACGTGAGCCGACACGATTTTCCAGCCATCGGCAAAGCGGACCCATGCCTGGGTCTGGCGACCGCGCCGATCGTTTCCATCGCGAAGGAATTCGGCATGGGTGGTCGCGAAATCGTGCCCGAAGGTGACGATTTCCACGCGCGTCAGCCGGCGTTGCGGGGAGCCGCCCCGCATCGTGCGAAAGGCCCGGATCGCGGCGATGCCATAAAGCACTTCGCCCACGCCGAAGCGAATCGTGGTCGACGCATCGTGGAACAGGCGGTCCATGGCGGATATGTCATCAGCCATCAGCGCTTGCTCATAGGCGTGAAACGCGGCCGTGACTTCGCTGACCGCCGTGGCGTCGTTGATGATCATGATGGCTAATATCCCTTTGCCGCACCGTCGCTGCGCGGATCGGTCGCGCCTTCGATCGTGCCGTCGGGCCAGCGCACGATGGCGCCCGCATGGCCCATGGTGGACGTGAAGGGCGGCAAGAGTTCGACATCATGCCCCGCCATGCGCAGCGCCGCGACCACATCGGGCGGGAAGCGGCTTTCAAGCTTCAGCGTCGGGCTGTCTTCGCCCCAGGTCCGGCCCAGCAGCCAGCGCGGCGCGGACACCGCGTCCTGCAGGTCCATGCCGAAGCGGGCATAGCGCGTGAACACGGCCGCTTGTGTCTGCGGTTGTCCTTCGCCGCCCATCGTGCCGTAGGCGACGACGCGCCCGTCATCCAGCCGCGCCAGGGCGGGGTTGAGCGTGTGGAACGGCAGGCGTCCGGGCCGCAGGGCATTCCAGCCATCGGGTGCGAGGCGGAAGGACGCGCCGCGATTTTGCCAGACGATGCCCGTTTGCGGCAGGACCAGCCCCGATCCGAACTCGAAATAGGTGCTCTGGATCGCGCTGACCACCTGCCCCCGGCTATCGGCGGCAGCGAACCAGGTGGTATCGCCGCTGTTGCCCGCATGCGGCCAGGCCAGCGCACGGTCGGGCGATATCGCCGCCGCCAGCGCGTCGAGCGCCTGGCCATTGTCCAGTATCCGCTGCGCATCGACCGGCATATGATCAGGATCGCCGACCACGCTGTCCCTGATGATGAAGGCCCGCTTCGTCGCTTCCACCAGGCCATGGATATGCGCGAAGCCATCTGCGCCGGACGGAGGCAGGCGGTCGAACAGGGCGAGGATGAGGAGCGAGGCCAGGCCCTGCGTCGGCGGCGCGGAATTGAAGAGCCGCGCATCGCGAATGCGGCAGGTAAGCGGTGCCGGCGTGGTGTGGCGATGGTTGCTCAGGTCGGCGCGGGACACGGGGCTGCCCAGCGCCGCAAGGTCATCCGCCACCATTTCGGCCAGGGCGCCGCGATAGAAGCTGTCGGTGCCGTCCCGCGCCAGAATGGCGAACGTATCGGCGAGGCGGTGCTGCCGGAGGATATCGCCCGCATGGAGCGGACGCCCATCCGGCTCGAAGATGGCGGCATAGGCGCCTGGTTGCCCGCGCAGTTCGGCGCCCTTGTCCGCCGCGATCTGGGCGCCGCCGGGCGTGACGGCGACGCCTTCGCGCGCCAGGCCGATGGCCGGCGCGAGCAGATCGCCCAGCGGCATGCGGCTGTCGGGCGCCCGCAGTATCTCCCCCCACGCGGACAGCGTCCCGGCGACGGTGTTGGCCGCAAGCGGGCCGCGACTGGGAATGGCAGTCCTGCCGGCATAGAGCGCGGGCGTGGCCTTGGCGGCGGCGCGGCCGCAGCCGTGGATGGCGCGCACGCTGCCATCGGGTTCGTGGATAAGCCAGAACCCGTCGCCGCCGATCCCGGTCATGTGCGGATAGACGACCGCCAGGGTCGCGGCGATGGCGATGCTGGCTTCAAGCGCGGTGCCGCCTGCCGCCAATATGTCTCGGCCGGCTTGCGCCGCAAGGAAATGCGGCGCGGTGGCCATGCCGCGATGGCTGCGCTGCGTGGTCAGCATGACAGGGCCTGCGGCGGGGTCACGCCGATGATCCCGGCCTGTTCGATCTGGCGGGCCAGCGCGAACAGGGCCGCTTCCCCGCCCGGCGCACCGATGAATTGCAGGCCGAGCGGCAGGCGGCCCGGCCGGCGGATCGGTACGGTCAGCACCGGCAGGCCGACAAGGCTGAGCGGCTGGGTGTAGAGGCCCAGGTTGGCGCGCGCGTTCGCCGGTCGTCCGTCGATCTCGATCGTGCCGCCGCCGATCGGCGGGGCGGTGCAGGGCGTGGCGGGTGCGATCAGCACGTCATGGCGCGCGAACAGCCTTGCCGCGCCCGCCCGCACCCGTTCCCGGATCGCGGCCGCCTCTGCCAGCACATCGTCGGGCAGAAGCAGCCCGGCGATCATCCGGTCGCGCGTGGCGGGATCGAAGGCAAGCGGCGTATGCCGCAGCGCCGTGATATGTCGCCGCCCGCCTTCGGACGCGGTCAGCAGGAAAGCCGCCGACCGCGCCGCTTCCGCCATCGGGAAGCGGACGAGCGGGACGTGGCCCAGATGTTCGGCGATGGCGTCCATCGCTGCGAGCGCATCGGGATCGCTGTTGCGCCGGAACCAGCCGTCCAGCCGCCCCACGCGCAAGGCCGGCGCGGGCGGCGTTGTCCGGCCCGACAGAATGCGAAAAGCCAGCTCCAGATCATCGAGCGAGGCCGCGAACGGTCCCGCGACATCAAGGCTTTCGACAAAGGGAAACACGCCATCGGCCGACACCGCGCCGATGCTGGGCCGCAGACCGTAGACGCCGCACAGCGCCGCCGGCACGCGGATCGATCCGTTGGTGTCCGACCCGAGCGTCAGGGGCACCAGCGCCGCCGCGACCGCCGCCGCCGAACCGCCGGACGATCCGCCCGCGATGCGCGCGGCGTCATGCGGATTGCGGGTCGTGCCGTAATGGGCGTTCTCGGTCGAGAAGCCATAGGCGAACTCGTCCATGTTGAGCGTGCCGACCAGGATCGCGCCGGCGGCGGACAGGCGCGCTATCGCCGCCGCATCGCGCCGCGCCGGGGGCGCATCGCGGCGCATCGCCGCTCCGGCGGTGGTGGCAAGGCCGGCAACGTCGAACAGGTCCTTGACGGCAAAGGGCACGCCAGCCAGCGGACCGGGATCTTCGCCGGCCGCCACGCGCGCATCGATGCGGGCCGCATCGGCAAGGGCGCGGCTTTCGCACAGCCGGGTGAAGGCGCCGATGCCCGCGTCGACGCGGCGAATGCGCGCGAACGTGCGCCGCATAACATCGCGCGCGGTCGTCCGCCCGGCGCGGATCTGCGCGCCGATCGCCAGGGCGTCGTTCTCGATGAAATCGGGGCTAATCATCGTCATCCTGCATCGGCGCAGCGCGGACGATGGCGATATGCGTTTGCAGCACCGCGAGATTGGCCAGCACGCCCACCATGCAGACCGCCGGTATGTCGAGATCGATCGATCGCGCGCGCGCGGCGCAGGCTGTCGCGTCGCCGGGCAGGTCCCCCTTATCCATGCGGCTCTGCCTTCGCCATCGCCTGCCGATAGGCGGGCCGCGCCTGCACCCTGGCGACATAGGCCATGATGGCGGGAAAGGGCGTGAGATCGCGGTGCGTGAACGCCGCCATGGTCGTCAGCGCGAACAACGCGGTGATGTCGGCGGCGGTGAAATCGCCGCCCGCGAGATAAGGCACCGACGACAGGCGGCTTTCGAGCATGGCGAAGCCGTGCTCGGCCCGCATCAGCACGCCTTGCGCCAGGGGATTGCCGCCGGGGCCACCCAGCGCGTGGATGATGAGGCTGGTGAACAGGCCCGGCATCATCGATCCGTTGGCGAAGTGATACCAGAAGAGATAGTCGGCATAGGCCGGATCATCGGGTGCGACGACCAGCCGACCCTGGCCGTAGCGCTCCAGGATATAGGCGAAGACCGCGCCCGTTTCGGCCAGCGTCACCGCGCCATCGGTGATCGTGGGGGCGGTGCCCGCCGGATGCAGCGCCTTGTACGCGGCGGGAGCCAGCATGTTCGGCTCGCGCTCGTAGCGGACGAGGGCATAGTCGAGCGCGAGTTCCTCGCACAGCCAGACCACACGTTCCGACTGCGACATGGCGAGATGATGGACGGTCAGCATCGCCTAGAACTTCACGCCGACGCGGCCGATGAACTGGCGCGGTGGGGCGATGAAATCGTACACCGCGCCCAGTTCGAAATTGTCCGGGAAGCGCGATGCGACATCATCCGAGTTCGTGAGGTTGGTAACCTGAAACTCGACATACCATGCCCCTTTCTCCGGCTGGAAGCGGGCGTTGAAATTGGCGACGAAATAAGTGCCGACATTGTCGACCAGCGGATTGTTGAAGAGACGCGCCTTGTAGCGTGAGCGGTAGCTGCCATCGATGTGGAGATCGAGCACGCCGGCCCCGGCAATGTCGGTCGACTTCTCCAGGCTGGCCGATGCGGTGAAGCGCGGCACGCGGGGCAGTTCGTTGCCGTTGACGTTCTGGAACGCCGCCGCGCGCTGGGGAATGTCCAGACCCTGGAACGGCCCGCCATTGGCGCGGTCGATCAGGAAGCTCTTCTGGGGGTCGAGGACGAAGAAATCGGCGTCGACCCTGCTTTTCATCCACGCGGCGGTCGCGTTGATGCGAAAGCCCGCGGGCAGGATCACCGAGCCTTCGGCCTCTATGCCGTAGATATAGCTTTTGGGGATGTTGGTCTGCCCGCCGTGGAACGGCAGCGTGTCTTCGGACGGCGCCTGATAGTTGCGATAGTCGTTGTAGAAGGCGGAGAGGTTGAGGCGCACCTTGCGGTCCGCGAACTCGCTCTTGAGGCCCAGTTCATAAGCGCGGACGAATTCGTGCGCGAAGCCCGTGGGCACGTTGAGCGCGCCGGGGTTGAGGTTCGTGCCGCCGGGCTTCACGCCGGTGGCGAAGCTAGCATAGACGGTCTTGCCCGTAAGCGGTTCGTATTCGACCACGGCCTTGCCGGTCAGCTTCTTGAACTTGCTTTCCAGCGGAACCGCCGGGTTGAAGAAGACGGAGGTGTTGGAGTTGTACTTGTCCGAACTCCAGCGCAACCCGCCCGTCAGGCGAACCTGCTCGCTCGCGTGCCATGTCGCCTGGCCATAGGCGGCATAGGACGTGCGGCGCGCATCGGCGACGCTGACGAACGCCAGGCCCTGCCCGAACAGCGCGCCTTGCTCGGCCGGGGTGGGAAAGAGAATCGGCGTGACCGGAATCGGCACGGCCGAGGTTTGCTGCGTTTCGTAGAGATGTTGATATTCGTCCGTCCGCAGGAAGAACCCGCCGATGATCCAGTCGACCGGCCCGCCACTGTGGGCGAGGTTAATTTCCTCGGTATAGCTCTTCGCGGAGCGGACATAGATCGGCTCCTCGTCCTTCACGCCATAGATCGCGAGCGCATCGGCCCGCGCCAGCATGTCGCCCGAATTGGGCGCGTTGGCCCGTGCGGACTGATAGCTGGAAATCGCCTTCAGCGTCGCGAAGTCGAAATCGTATTTCAGCGTGCCCGCGACGATCCGGCTGCGCGTCTTTTGCGGCAGGTAGCTGTCGTTGCCGGTGGCGCGGACATCGCCGATGGGATCGAGGAGGTTGCGAACCGAAGGGCCATTGGCGTCGAGATCGAAATATTCGCCCCACAAGGTGATCGAAAAACGCTCAACCGGCTGCCACAAAAGGCTGCCCCGCACCGACCAAGTGTCCTGCGTGCCCGAACGGCCATCCATCTGATTGGGCGCGCGAAGCCAGCCCTCATGCCCTTCGTGCTGGAGCGCGAAGCGCGCGGCCAGCGTATCGGCGATCGGGATGTTCGCCGCGCCGCGCTGGCGATTGTATTCATAGCTGCCATAGCTTGCCTCGCCCTCGCCATGCAGGCCATCGAGCGTTGCCAGCCGCGTCGTCGCGTTGATCGCGCCGCCATCGGCATTCTGCCCGTTCACCGTTCCTTGCGGCCCGCGCAGCACTTCCATCTGGGCCAGGTCGAGGAAGGACGAGGTCAGGTTGATCGGGCTGGCGATGTAGACGCCGTTCTCGACGAAGGCGACGCCCGGCTGCGACGAGTTGTTCTGCAACCCGTCATAGCCGATGCCGCGGATCGTGACGTTGAGCGGAAAGGCGCCGCCCGACTGCACGATCATGCCCGGCACGTGCCTGTCGAGATCGACGACGGAGCGGATGTCCGCCTTTTGCAGCGTCTCCGCCGACAGCGCCGTGATGGCGATCGGCGTTTTCTGCAGGTTGGTTTCGGTCCTTTGCGCGGTGACCACGATGTCCTCCAGAACGCCCTCCGTCCCGGTCTGCGCACAGGCGGGGACACCAAAGGCGAAAGCGGCGGACGAGAGCAATGCGGCGATTGAAGCGCGTTTGGCGTGCGTGCGGCCCATTATTGAAACCCCCAAAGCAAGAGCGATGCGAACCCCCAATCAGATGGGTGGTGGGTGCCTCCTGGACCGTGGTCCGCCAGTCTCCTCGCCATCGCTCCCGCTTGCCGCAGGTCACTGTATTTCAAAAAGGTGACACGGGTCTGTTGACACGTCAACAACTTTCGTTCACCCCTGATGGCATGGCGGTTGACGATGCCGCCGACAGTTGGAGGACCAATGGTCGCCCCCCTCACCAGATCGTTTGTCAAGCCTTGCCCGGCCGTTCCTCGGCGTCACGCGCTGGACAGCATCACCATGAATGCGGTGCACGCCGGCGCTGGACGGCCGATCGTGTTCATCCACGGCATCGGCTGGGATCATTCGCTGTGGGGCGGCGCCATCGCGCACTTTTCCGATCGCTACCTGACGATAGCGGGCGACATTTGCGGCCACGGCGCGACCGACAAGCCGGAGGGCCCCTATTCGGTGGATGGCTTCGCGCAGCAGTGGGCCGAACTGATCCGCAAGCTGGCCGGAGAAAAGGCGCTGGTCGTGGGGTTTTCGCTTGGCGGAATGATCGCCCAGACCCTGGCGGTCGACCATCCGGATGTCGTGGGCGCGCTCATCCTCGCCAACACATCGTGCCGGTCGCCCTCGGTCGGCAAGGCGCATATGCAGGAACGCCTTGCCGCCATGCAGGACGACAACGGCCCGGCGGCGGCCGCGAGGCTTGCGGCGCAGTCTGTCTTCTCCGCATCCTGGCGCGACGCGAATCCCGACAAGATCGCCGATTTCGTCGACTGGCGCGTTGCCCAGGACCAGCGCGGGCTGGGCGAGGCGATGAAGGCGGCGTCCCGCTTTGACCTTGCCGACAGGGTGAGCGCGATTGACGTGCCGACGCTGGTCGTGACAGCATTGGGCGACAAGCTCATGCTGCCGTCGGATCAGGCGATCATGCGGTCGTTGATCCCCGGCGCCGAATATGTCGAGATCGACAATTCCGGGCATATGCTCCCGATCGAACAGGCCGATCTGTTCGAAGCGGCCATCGACGCCTTCCTCGCACGGTATTGGCCGGCGAGCGAAACGCACAACAGCACGACGAGAGAGGACGTCCCGACCAAAGGCAGCAAAGAGGAGTCCCTGTGATGACCGAGCAGCCTGACCGTCATGACCTGTTGATCCGCGGAGGCCGGCTTATCGATCCGGCCAACGGCAAGGATGGCCTTTTCGATGTCGCGGTGAAGGACGGCCGGATTGCCGATGTGGCGCCCGGCCTGTCCGCCGAACATGCCGCGCAGGTGATCGACGCGACCGGCAAGATCGTATCGCCGGGCCTGATCGACACGCACGCCCACATCTTCCAGTATGTTGCCGGGCCGTTCGGCCTCAATCCCGACGAAGTGGGTCTTCAGTCGGGGGTCGGCACGCTGATCGACCAGGGCGGGCCGTCCTCCATGACCATCGACGGCTTTCGCAAATTCATCGTCGAACCCGCGCAGACGCGCGTTCGCTGCTTCCTCTCCACCTATCTGGTCGGCGGCCTCTACGGCCATATCTACAGCGATCTCTACGGACCCGAGCAGATCAACGTCGATGCCGCCGTCAAGGCGATCATGGCGAACGGCGATATCGTCGCCGGCCTCAAGAGCCATGCGGAGCCGGGCCATTATGCCCGCTGGGGCCTTGCCGTCCTGGAAAAGTCGAAGGAGGTCGCGCGGCAGGCCAAAGTGCCGACCTATGTCCATCTCGGCACGCTCTGGCCGGTCCGCGACGGGCGCGAGGTCGATCCTTATGCGCTGCTGGGCGAGATGATCCCGCTGATGGACGAAGGCGATATCCTCGCCCACCCCTTCACGCGCCATCCTTCGGGCTTCACCAATGCCGAGGGGAAAGTGCATCCCCTGGTGTTCGAGGCGATAGACCGGGGCGTCACGATCGATGTCGGGCGCGGCAATCATTTCTCGATCAAGGTCGCGCGGCAGGTGCTGGACGCGGGCGTCCTGCCAGACACGCTGGGCGCCGACCTGCATGGCTACAACATTAGCCGGGCCAGCGCGGCGGCGGCGGCGGACGCCTTCGCCACGGCCAATGACGGCCATTTGCAGGAAGGCATGAGCCAGACCGCGATGGGCAGCGCCGACCCCGCCTTCAGCCTCTATTACGCGATGAGCGAGATGCTGGCCCTGGGTATCGAACTGCCGCACCTCATCGCCATGAACACATCGAATGCCGCGAAGATGTGCCGGCTGCAGGACAGCCTCGGTTCGCTGGGCATCGGGCGCGCCGCCGACATCGCGATCCTCGACCTGCAATCGGGCGCCTTCACCATGACCGACGGCGTCGGCGAGACGATGACCGCCTCGCAGCGGATCCGGCCCTATCTGGCGGTGCAGGGCGGCAAGGTCTTCCAGCCGCGCTCCGAATTCCTGCCCTTCTGGGAGCGCGAGGCAGCGTGATCGCGTCCGCCGCGAAACGCGATCTCATCATCGCCACCGATGTCGGCGGCACCTGCACGGATACGGTCGTCTTCGTGCCCGGCGCGCCGGTCGTCCTGGGCAAGCGCCTTTCGACCCCGCCCGATTATGCACACGGCGTGCTGGACTCCATCGGCTCGGCGGCCGACGCGCTGGGCCTTACCCTTGCGGAGCTTTTCGCCCGGACCCGCCTGTTCATCCATGGTTCGACCGTGGTCGACAACACCGTGTTCGAACGCGTCGGCGCGCGGACCGGCCTTGTCACGACCGAGGGCTTCGAAGACACGCTGCTGGTGACGCGCGGCGCCTATGGCCGCTGGGCCGGGCTGAGCGAGGACAAGCTGAAGCATCCCGTCCATACCGAACGCGCGCCCGCGCTGGTGGCGGCCGATTGCATCGCGGGCGTGCCCGAACGCGTCGACTACAAGGGCGAGATCATCCTCCCCCTCGACGAAGTGGCGACCGAGCGCGCGCTGCGGCATCTTGTCGAAACCCGCGAAGTGGAAGCGGTCGCCGTTTCGTTCCTGTGGTCGTTCAACGCGCCCGAGCACGAACGGCAGGTGAAGCGCATCCTGACCCGCATCGCGCCCGACATCTACTGCACCCTGTCGAGCGACATCGCGCCGGTGCCGGGCGAATACGAACGCACGTCCACCACCGTCATCAATGCCTATGCCGGGCGCGTCGTGCGCGACTATCTGACCGACCTCGAACACCTTCTCGCCAACAGCGGCTATGACGGGCCGCTCATGGTGATGCAGGGTTATGGCGGACTGCTGCCTTCGGGCAGTGCCGCCGACCGCGCCATCGGCATGCTGGAATGCGGCCCGGCGGCCGGCGTCATCGGCAGCCGGGCGCTGGGCGAACTGCTCGGCCAGCCCAACGTCATCGCGACCGACATGGGCGGCACCACCTTCAAGGTCGCCGTGATCCAGGACGGCGCCATCGAATATGCCATCGAACCGATGGTCGACCGCTTCCACTATACCCAACCGAAGATCGAAGTCGTGTCGATCGGCGCGGGCGGCGGGTCCGTCGTCTCGATCGAGGCCGATACCAAGGCCCCCCTCGTCGGCCCGAAGTCGGCCGGATCGCGCCCGGGTCCGGTCTGCTATGGCCTGGGCGGCGAGGAGCCGACGCTGACCGATGTGTTCATGCTGGTCGGCTACATGGACCCCGGCGTCTTCCTGGGCGGCGCGATGACGCTTGACCCCGACGCCGCGCACCGCGCCTTCGCCGCCCGGATCGCCGAACCCATGGGCCTGTCGGTGGAGCAGGCGGCCATCGGCGTCTATCGCGTCGCAGCGGCGCAGATCACCGACCTTGTCCACGAAATCACCGTCGAGCGCGGGCTGGACCCCCGCGACTTCGTGCTGCACGTCTTTGGCGGGTCCTGCGGCATGCTGGCCGGCGCCTTCGCCGCGGAACTGGGCATCAGGCGGTTCGTGCTGCCCTATACCGCTTCGGTCAACTGCGCGTTCGGGCTGATCTCCGCCGATGTCGCGCATGAATATATCGCGACGCAGCTTCTGCCCGTCCCCGCCGACCCCGCCGCCGTCGAGGCGATCTTCGCGCCCATGGCGGTGGAAGCGCGCGCGCAGCTCGCCAGCGAGGGGTTCGACGACGACCATATCGTCTTCGAACGCTCCATCGACTTGCGCTATGGGCGCCAGGTCCATGAGCTGCGCACGCCGGTGCCGTTTTCCGGCCCTTTCGACGCCGCCGGTCTGGCCAGCGTCGCCGATGGGTTCGAAGCGCTTTACGAACGCCGCTTCGGCCAGGGTTCCGCCTATCGGGAAGCGGGCATGGAGATGACGCGCTTCCGCCTGACCGGACGCGGCGTTCTCGAACGCGGCACCCCCGTCCCGGCCGCGCTGGAAGGGGAAGACGCCAGCGCCGCGCGCTCGGGCACGCGCCGTGCCTACAGCGTCGCGGCGGGTGCGATGATCGATATGCCGCTTTACGATTTCGAACGGCTGCGCCCCGGCAACGCCGTCGCCGGCCCGGCCATCGTCCACACGCCGATCACCACGCTCGTCCTGCAACAAGGGCAGACGGGGCGGGTCGATGCCCTGCGCAATATCATCGTCGACGTGGATTGAGGAGCAAGTCCATGCAAGCCATCGATCCCATCACCTTCTCGATCGTCCGGCACCGATTGTTCCGCATCGTGGAAGAAGCCGTCATCACCCTGAAGCAGGTGAGCGGCAGCGCGATCACCAACGAAGGGCACGACCTCATGGTCTCGCTCTACCGCGCCGACGGATCGCTGCTGATGGGCGGGGTCGGCTTTCTGCATCACCTCACCAGCGCATCAGAGGCATGCAAGTCGATCATCCGCCGATTCGAAGGGGACATCCATCCCGGTGACCTCTTCCTCCTCAACGATCCCTATACCGCCGCGCTCCACACCTCGGACATCTACCTGATCGCACCGATCCATTTCGAAGGGGAACTGGTCGCGTGGAGCGCCTGCTTCATCCATGTCTTCGACATCGGCGCGATGACCCCCGGCGGCTTCATTCCCGACGCACGCGACGTGTTCAACGAGGGGTTCAGCTCGCCCGGCCTCAAGCTGATCGACCGGGGCAGGCTGCGCCAGGACATCTGGGACACCATCCTGAACATGGTGCGCGGACCGGAAATGGTGGCGCTGGACCTGCGTTCGATGATCGCCTGCAACAATGTGGCGGGCGATCGGACGCTGGCGCTGGTCGGCAAATACGGGGTGGAGGCGTTCGACGGGGTGTGCAGCGCCCTGATCGAACAGTCCGAAACGAAGCTGCGCCGCCGCATCGCCGCGCTGCCCGACGGCCGCTGGCAGGCGCGCCAGTATTTCGATGTGGAAGGGGAAACCATCCAGATCATGGCGACGCTGACGAAGGAAGGCGATGCCCTGACCTTCGACTTCACCGGGTCCTCGCCCCAGTCGATCCATCCGGTCAACTGCACGCGATGGGCAACCTGGGGCGGCCTTTTCGCGCCGTTGTTCCCGCTGCTGTGCCATGACATCACCTGGAACGAAGGCGTCATCCGCCCCGTGACGATGATCGCCCCGCCCGGCAGCGTGGTGAACTGCGAACGGCCGGCTCCCGTCTCGGTGGCGACAGTGGCCGCGATCCAATCGGTCAACAATGTCGCGGGCACGCTCCTGTCCAAGATGCTCGTGTCCAGCCCCGATGCGCGCGGCGAAGCAAGCGCCGGATGGCACGGCAATCATTTCGTGATCTTCACGTTCGGCGTGAACCAGCGCGGCGCCTATTCGATCGGGGTGCTGACAGAGAGCTTCGCAGGTGCGGGCGGCGCGCGCACGTTTGCCGATGGCATCGATTTCGGCGGCGAACTGCCCAATCCCATCTCCCGCATGGCCAACGTCGAAACGACCGAGGCGGAACTGCCCGTGCGTTATCTCTACCGCCGCCGCCGCGTCGATTCGGCGGGGCCGGGCTTCTATCGCGGCGGCGCGGGCGGCGAATTCGCGATCGTGCCGCATGACGCCCCGACCGGCGGCATCGATTATGTCGTCGTCGGCAAGGGCACCGGCTTTCCGCAAAGCGACGGGCTGGCGGGCGGCATGCAGGGCGGGACCAATGCCTATCTGCATCACCACCGCGTGAGCGGGGATCTTGCCAGCGATGGCACGCCGTTGCCCTGGGGCACGCACATGCTCCGTGCCGGCGAGGCGCTTTATGTGCGCTGGAACGGCGGCGGCGGCTTCGGCGATCCCTATCTCCGCGCGCCCGAACTGGTGGCCGCCGACGTCGCGTCCGGCCTTGTCTCGCTGGAGGCTGCCCGGACCTGCTACGGCGTCGTGTTCGGGCCGGACGAGACGCCCGATCTCGATGCCACGATGGCGCTTCGGGCGGATCGTTTGTCCGGCCCGACAGCGGGAGGACACGGCAGCGGCATCGCGCTTTCGGCCGATGGCGCGCATTGCAGTCATTGCGCTACGCGAATCGCGCCGGCCGGAGCGCCCTGGAAAAGCCAGGCCAGGCTTTGGACCCGCCCTGTCGCAAGCCTGTCCGGTGCGGCCGCATCGGTCGACGCGCGCGTGGAAATGCGCCAGTTCGGCTGCCCGGCCTGCGGAACGCTCCTCGATGCGGAGATCGCGCTGCCGGGCGATGCCTATCTGGACGACATCGTGAAGCCGTCCGGCGCCGCAAGGGCCGCCGCATGACGGCCGGCTTCGATGCCAGCGCCCGTCGCCGCGCCCTGATCGCCGCCACGCTCGGCAACATGGTCACGCTGACCCCGGCGGTCGCGGCGGTGTTCGGCCTTTTCCTGCTGCCGCTCGCCGAAACCTTCGGCTGGCCCCGGGCGGCGATTTCGGGCGTGCTCGCGCTCATCTCCATCGGACCCGCGCTCGTCTCGCCCTTTGCGGGGCGGCTTGCCGATCGCCTGGGCGCGCGGATTATCCTGATCGTCGGGACGATCGGGTTCGCGGTGTCGATCGCGCTGCTTTCGCTCACCACGCACAGCCTTGCGCAATTCTACCTGACCTTCGCCCTGGTCGCGGTCAGCGCCGCCTTCGTCAGCACGCCTCTCCTCGCCAAGGTGGTGTCCGACTGGTACGACACCCATCGCGGCGCGGCGCTGGGGTTCGCGGCGGGGTTCGGCAACGGCCTGGGATCGACGGTGATCCCGATCGTCGCGGCCGCCGTCATGGCGGCGGCGGGCTGGCGCATCGCCTATCTCTCGGTCGCGGCCTGCGTCCTCCTGATCGGGCTGCCAACCTTTGTTTTCGTGATGCGCGATGCGCCGCGCAAGGGGCCGGCCGCCCAGGACAACCACCGCGAAGGCGTGACATTGAAAGAGGCGAGCCGGGATCGCGGGTTCTGGCTCGTCGTCGGCGCGATCGCCGCCGCCGCCGGCGCGGCCACCGCCATCTTTAGCCATGTCGTGCCGATCCTGGCCGAGCGCGGTATCGGCATCGCCGTGGCAACCACGGTGCTGGCGACGTTCGCTATGGGCACCGCCGCGTGGCAGATGCTGAGCGGGGTGATCCTTGACCGCATGCCCGGGCCGCGCATCGTGGTGCCGATGTATCTTGCCGTGGTGCCCGGCATCCTGCTGCTCATCTGGGGAGAAGGCACGGCGATCCTGGTTCTGGCCGCCTGCCTGCTCGCCATCGGGCTGGGCACGCAGTTCAGTTCGCTGCCCTATGTCCTCGGCCGGTATTTCGGCCTGCGCCATTTCGGCCTTATCATGGGCGCCGCCTATTCGGCGGTGTTTGTCTTCCAGGGCATCGTGCCCGTCATTCTGGACCATTGCTTCGACGTCCAGCAGACCTACACCCATGCGCTGACCGCGATGGCCGCCTGCCTGACGGTCGGCGGCCTGCTCCTCCTCTTGCTCCCGAAGTATCGGTACGGCATGGATAATGTACCGGCCGTGGTCGTACACGCATGATGCCGGAGGGACGACATTAGCGGGACAGGGGCATGATGACCGAATCGACGCTCGACCTCGGACGCTACATACCGGCGCTCTTGACCTTCGCGTCGAACCGACTGGCGCATGGCGCTTCCGAAACCTATCGCAAGCTCTTCGGCATCGGCATCAGCGAATGGCGCGTGATCTCCCTGCTGGCCGTCGAGCCGGGCATTCCGGCAACGCGCATGTGCCAGCTCATCGGTTTCGACAAGGCTCTGGCGAGCCGGGTGGTGAAGAAGCTTGCCAGCCAGGGTCTTGTGACGGTGACGCCGGACGGCAACCATGGCGTACGATCCCTGATACGGCTGACTGCCGCGGGTGAAGAACTGCACGACAAGGTCCTGAACGTCGTGAAAGCGCGCGAAAACATGCTGCATGAGGCCTTCACCCCGGGAGAGATCGATACGCTGATCTCCCTGCTGCACCGGGTTTACGAGCAGGCGGAAATCGTCAACGCCTACGATCCGGGGCGTACGGATTAACCGCCGTTCGCGGGAACCATCGGCATAGTTCCCCTTTGCACAGGCACGGGAGAATTTTGTCGCGCGTGGCGGCAGAAATCTCTATCCGATCACTTGGGATTACCTGGGGTAGGGCCTGAAATGCAGATTGCCGGTTTTGATCTGACGTCGATTCTTCCATTCATCGGCGTCGGCTTTGCGGCGCAACTGGTCGACGGCGCGCTGGGCATGGCGTTCGGCGTGATTTCCAATACGCTGCTGGTCGGCGTGATGGGCGTGCCGCCCGCGCTCGCCTCGCAGCGCGTCCACCTTGTCGAATGCTTCACCACCGCCACATCGGGCATCAGCCACCTGCTCCACGGCAATATCGACAAGAAGCTGTTCTTCCAGTTGCTGATCCCGGGCGTTATCGGCGGCATTCTGGGGGCTTATGTGCTGACCTCGATCGACGCGGCGGTGATCAAGCCTTTCGTGCTGCTCTACCTGTCGGGCATCGGGCTTTACATCCTGTGGCGCGGCCTGTTCTATCCGCCCAAGATCAAGGAAGCCAAAGTGATCGCGCCGCTGGGCCTGTTCGGCGGCTTCCTCGATGCGGCGGGCGGCGGCGGCTGGGGCCCTGTCGTCACGTCCAACCTGCTGATCCAGGGCGCCGATCCGCGCAAGGTCGTCGGCACGGTCAATTCGGTCGAATTCTTCCTGACGCTGACCGTCTCGGCGGTGTTCATCTACCACCTGGGCATCGCCGACCTGGCGGGCGCCACGCTGGGTCTGCTGATCGGCGGCTTGCTGGCATCGCCGCTGGGTGCCTGGGCGGCCAAGCACTTCCCCGCCAAGCAGATGCTGATCCTGGTCGGCGTGGTATTGACGCTGACCAGCGCCTACGGCGTCTACCGCGCCTGGCTCTGATCCGGCGGGATCATCGCAGCCACGAAAAAGGCCGTCGCCCAACCGGGACGACGGCCTTTTTCGTTCCAGCCCGGGTACGGCCAGCGATCGCTCAGCCCGCGACTCCCGCCGCCGCCAGCACCGCCAGCGTCAGGATATCGGGTGCGATCGACGTCATCGGCGCGATCTGCACCGGCTTTTCCATGCCGATCAGCATCGGGCCGATGGCCGTGGTGCCACCCACTTCGCGCAGCAGCTTGGCCGATACATTGGCCGACTGCAGCCCCGGCATGACCAGCACATTGGCCGGCCCGGACAGGCGGCAGAACGGGTAGTTCTTCATGATGTTGGGATTGAGCGCGGCGTCGGGCGCCATCTCGCCGTCGTATTCGAAGTCGATATCGCCCTCGGCATCGAGGATGGCCACCGCATCGCGGATGTTGTCCAGCCACTTGCCCGAAGGATTGCCATATGTCGAATAGCTGACGAAGGCGATGCGCGGCTCATGCCCCAGGCGCCGCGCGACCGCTGCCGTTTCCTTGGCGATGACCGCAAGATCGGCAGGGCTGGGCCGCTCGTTCACGGTGGTGTCGGCCAGGAACACGGTGCAGTTCTTGCCGACCATCAGGTGCGTGCCGAAGGGCAGGAAGCCGGGCTTGGGATCAAGCACCTGGCGCACTTCCTTGATCGTCTGCGAGAACGTGCGGGTAACGCCGGTGATCATCGCATCGCCGATGCCCAGCTTCAGCAGCGCCGAAGCGAAGGCATTGCGATCCTGGTTCACCATGCGGCGCACGTCGCGTTCCAGGAAACCGCGCCGCTGGAGCCGTTCGTAAAGCATCTCGACGATGGTTTCGACGTGCGGCGAATTGGCGGCGTTGTGGATCTCGTAGCTTTCCGGGTCGGCGACGCCCAGTTCGCTCATCTTGTCGAGCACCGCCTGCGTGCGGCCGACCAGCACTGGTTCGCCATAGCCGAAATCGCGATACTGCACCGCCGCGCGCAACACGATCTCGTTCTCCGCCTCGGCGAAGATCATGCGCTTGGGGTTCTCCTTGACCTTGGCATAGACGTTGGTCAGCACCGACGTCACCGGGTTCAGGCGGCTTTTCAGTTCGTGCCGGTACTTGTCGAAATCCTCGATCGGCTTCTGCGCGACGCCCGAATCCATCGCCGCCTTGGCGACGGCGGACGGCACCACCTGCATCAGGCGCGGATCGAACGGCGCGGGGATGATGTAGTCGCGCCCGAACTGGTAGTTCTTGCCATAAGCGGCGGCGACTTCCTCGGGCACCTGTTCGCGCGCCAGTTCGGCGATGGCGTGGGCGGCGGCGACCTTCATTTCCTCGTTGATCGCGGTGGCGCGCACGTCCAGCGCGCCGCGGAAGATGAAGGGGAAGCCCAGCACGTTGTTGACCTGGTTCGGATAGTCCGAACGCCCGGTGGCGACGATCGCATCGGGACGCGCCGCCAGCGCATCGGGCGGCGTGATCTCGGGGTCGGGATTGGCCATGGCGAAGATGATCGGCTGGTCGGCCATGACCTTGACCATCTCTGGCGTCATCGCGCCGGCCACCGACAGGCCCAGGAACACGTCCGCGCCGCGCAGGGCATCGGTCAGCGTGCGGTTGTCGGTCTCGATGGCGTGGGCCGACTTGAACTGGTCGATCCCGGTGCGGCCCTTGTAGATCACGCCCTTGCTGTCGCACACGGTGATGTTTTCGGGGCGCACGCCCATCGACTTGGCCAGCGCGGTGCAGGCCAGCGCCGCGGCGCCGGCGCCGTTGACCACCACCTTGATGTCCTCGAGCTTGCGATCGGTGAGCAGGCAGGCATTGATGATGCCGGCTGCGGAAATGATCGCCGTGCCGTGCTGGTCGTCGTGCATGACCGGGATCTTCATCCGCTCGCGCAGGGTCTGCTCGATGATGAAGCACTCGGGCGCCTTGATGTCTTCAAGGTTGATGCCGCCGAAGCTCGGCTCCATCATCGCGATCGCCTCGATCAGCGCGTCGGTATCCTCGCTGTCCAGCTCGATGTCGATCGCATCGACATCGGCGAAGCGCTTGAACAACACCGCCTTGCCTTCCATCACCGGCTTCGACGCCAGCGCGCCGAGATTGCCCATGCCCAGGATCGCGGTGCCGTTGGAAATCACCGCCACCAGGTTGCCCTTGGCGGTATAGTCATAAGCGGTGGCGGGATCATCGGCGATGGCCTGCACCGGCACGGCCACGCCCGGCGAATAGGCCAGGCTGAGATCGCGCTGCGTGGCCATCGGCTTCGACGCGATGATCTCGATCTTACCCGGCCGGATCGTCTTGTGATAAAACAGAGCTTCGCGGTCGGTGAAGCTGACATTGGATTCGTCTGACAAGTCAAGTCTCCCCGGATTCAACTGGCACCTAACCAATGTCTGGCCAACGCGATAGGGGGAAAGCTTGCGCCGGCGGCTTTCCAAATCGCCGGTCGGGCCGCTATCCCTGCGCGCGATGACCGCGCCCGCCACCCCGATGATGACCCAGTACCTCGCGCTCAAGGCGCAGGCCGGCGATTGCCTGCTGTTCTACCGCATGGGCGATTTCTTCGAACTGTTCTTCGACGACGCGCGCACCGCCGCGCAAGTGCTCGACATCGCGCTGACCAGCCGGGGCGAACACCACGGCGCGCCGATCCCGATGTGCGGCGTGCCGGTGCATTCGGCCGAAGGCTATCTGGCGCGGCTGATCAAGGCCGGCTGCCGCGTGGCCATTGCCGAACAGGTCGAAACGCCCGAACAGGCCAAGCAGCGCGGCGGATCGAAGGCGCTGGTCGCGCGCGACATCGTGCGCTTCGTCACCGCCGGCACGCTGACCGAGGAAGCCCTGCTCGAACCGCGCCGCGCCAATGTGCTGGCGGCGGTGTGCGAGGTGCGCGGCGCGATCGGCATCGCCGCGATCGACATTTCCACCGGCCGCATGGAACTGGAAGAGTGCGCGCCCGACCGGCTGGGCGCCGCGCTGGCGCGCATCGCCGCCAGCGAGATCGTGGCCGCCGAAGGGCTGGACGGCGTGCCGATCGACACGATCCCCCGCCCGGCGCGCGATTTTTCCAGCGACGGCGGCGAAGCGCGGCTGAAGGCCGTGCACGGCGTGGCCACGCTCGATGGCTTCGGCAGCTTCACCCGCGCCATGCTGGCGGCGGCGGGCGGGCTGATCGCCTATCTGGAGCATGTCGGGCGCGGCACGCTGCCGCTGCTGCTGCCGCCCGCCGCGCGCACCGGCGACGCGCATCTCGCCATGGACGAAGCAACGCGGGCGAGCCTGGAAATCCTTGCCTCCAGCCAGGGCGGACGGCGCGGCAGCCTGATCGATGCGATCGATCGCTGCGTCACCGGCGCGGGCGCGCGGCTGCTGGCGGACGACTTGTCCGCGCCGCTGACCGACGCCGCGATGATCGCCGCGCGGCTTGAACTGGTCGGCTGGCTGCACGAAGACGCGCTGCTGCGCGACGACTTGCGCGCCGTGCTGCGCGCGCTGCCCGATATCGGCCGCGCGCTGGGCCGGGTCGTGGCCGGGCGCGGCAGCCCGCGCGATCTGGGCCAGTTGCGCGATGGCCTGTCGGAAGCATGCCGGGTGCGCGATCATCTGGCCCGCCGGCCCGATCGCCCCGCGCTGCTCGAAGCACTGCTGCCCATGCTGGGCGGCCATGGCGCGCTGACCGATCTCTATGCCCGCGCGCTGGTGCCCACGCCGCCGACCGAGCGTGGCCAGGGCGGCTTCATCGCGCCAGGATACGACGCCGCGCTGGACGAACTGCGCGTCACGTCGGGCAATGCGCGGCGCGCCATCGCCGCGCTGGAGGCGCGCTACCGCGACGAGACCGGCGTGGCCGCGCTCAAGATCCGCCACAACGGCGTGCTGGGCTATTTCATCGAAGTGCCGGCCAAGCACGCCGACCGGCTGATGGCGCCCGACAGCGGCTTCACCCATCGCCAGACGATGGCCGGCGCGGTGCGCTTCAATGCGCTGGCGCTGCACGAGGAAGCCAGCCGCATCGCCGAGGCCGGCGGCCACGCGCTGGCCGCCGAGGAAGCGCATTTCGCCGAGCTGGTGGCCGCCGCCGTGGCCGCGCGCCACGCCATCGCCGCCACCGCCGAAGCGCTGGCCCGCATCGACGTGGCCGCCGGCCAGGCGACGCGCGCCGCGGAAGGCGGCTGGTGCCGGCCCGAGATCGTCGAGGAGGCCCGGCTCGACATTCGCGGCGGGCGGCATCCGGTGGTCGAAGCCGCGCTCGACGGGAAAGGCGAACGCTTCGTAGCCAACGATTGCCGGCTGGTCCCCGAAGACCGGCTGTGGCTGGTCGGCGGCCCGAACATGGGCGGCAAGTCCACTTTCCTGCGCCAGAACGCGCTG
>JADLHU010000110.1 GCA_020848655.1 Novosphingobium sp. | reverse complement strand
CACGCCGATCGCGACCATGGCATAGGCCATGCCCAGGTAACCAAACACCGGCTTCTTCGAGAAGGTGGAGATGATCTGGCTGACGATGCCGAAGCCCGGCAGGATCATGATGTACACTTCGGGGTGGCCGAAGAACCAGAACAGGTGCTGGTAGAGCACCGGATCGCCGCCGCCCGAAGCGTCGAAGAAGGTGGTGCCGAAGTTGCGATCGGTGATCAGCATGGTGATCGCGGCGGCCAGGACCGGCAGCGACAGCAGCAGCAGGAACGCGGTGACCAGCACCGACCACACGAACAGCGGCATCTTGTGCAGGGTCATCCCCGGCGCGCGCATGTTGAAGATGGTGGTGATGAAGTTGATCGCGCCCATGATCGAGGCCGCGCCGGCAAGGTGCAGCGCGAAGATCGCGAAATCGACCGCCGGCCCGGGCGAACCCGAAGTCGACAGCGGGGCATAGACCGTCCAGCCGGTGCCGGCGCCGTTGCCCGTGCCGCCCGGCACGAAGGCCGAGATCATCAGCGAGGCGAAGCCCGAGACCGTCATCCAGAACGAGATGTTGTTCATGCGCGGGAAGGCCATGTCGGGCGCGCCGATCATGATCGGCACGAACCAGTTGCCGAAGCCGCCGATGATCGCGGGCATGACCATGAAGAACACCATGATCAGGCCGTGGGCCGAGATCAGCACGTTCCACAAGTGCAGCGCCTGGTCGAAGGTGGGGTTCGGCTCGCCGAACCAGCGCGCGAAGGTATCCAGGTACTGGATGCCCGGTTCGGCCAGTTCGAGGCGCATCATGCCGGAGAACGCGCCGCCGATGATGCCCGCGATAATCGCGAAGATCAGGTAGAGCGTGCCGATGTCCTTGTGGTTCGTCGACATGAACCAGCGGGCGAAGAAGCCCGGCAGGTGGTCATGATCGTGATCCGCGTGTCCATGCCCGTCGTCATGGGCCTGGAAAGTGTCAGGGGCGGTTGTTGCCATGATCGGATAGCCTTGTGTCGGAAAGCGGGCTCAGGCGGCAGGCGCCGAAGAAGCGGACGCCGCGGCGCTCGGCGCTGCGGAAGCGGAAGCGGCGGCCGGTTCGGCGCTGGCCGCGGCCGAAGCCTCGGCAGCGGGCGCGGCTTCGGCCGGAGCGGCAGCCGGCTTGGGCTGATGATCGATCACGCCGCCCGACTGGGCAAGCACCCAGGCGTTGAACGCGGCGCGCGGCAGGGCCTCGATCGCGATCGGCATGTAGCCGTGCTTGGCGCCGCACAGTTCGGAGCACTGGCCGTAATAGACGCCCGGTTCCTTGATGAAGAGCACGCGCTCGTTGATGCGGCCGGGCACGGCGTCGATCTTGAACCACAGCGAGGGCACCGCGAACGAGTGGATCACGTCGGCGGCGGTCACCTGCAGGCGGATCGCCTCGCCGGCGGGAAGCACCAGGCGGTTGTCCACTTCAAGGTGCGAAGGACCGTCGCTGGGATCGGTGCCGACGTTGCGCACGCCGTTGTTGACCACCGGCGAACCGGGCAGGTTCAGCATGTACGAAGTGATTTCGAAGCCACCGTTATCGGGATAGCTGTAGCTCCAGAACCACTGGTTGCCCACGGCCTTCACCGTCAGCGCCTTGGCCGGGGCCGGCTTGTACTGCTTGGCCAGCAGGTCGATCGACGGGATCGCGATGCCGACCAGGATCAGCACCGGCACCAGCGTCCACACCACTTCGATGAAGGTGTTGTGACTGGTGCGCGAGGCCACCGGATTCGCGCGGCGGTTGAAGCGGGCAATCACCCACACCAGCAGCAGCGCCACGAACAGCGTGATGATCACGATGATCGGCATCAGCACCGCATCGTGGATCCAGTGCGCGTAATCGCCCAGCGGCGAATACTGCTTCTGCAGGGTGATGCCGTCTTCGACGGGCATTCCCTTGCCCTCGGTCGGCTTCATGCGGACATACGAGCCGGCGGGCGCGGCGGCCGAAGCCTCCGCGGCGGGAGCCTTGGCGTCCGCGGCCTTGACGGCCGGCGCGACCGCCTCGGGCGCCGCGACGACAGGCGCCGTCGCGGGAGCTACGGGTGCCGCGGCCGAAGCGGCGGCGGGCGCCATCAGCAGGGCAAGAGACAGTCCGAGCGCCTTCATCGTCTGGCGCGAAGCCAGGCCCAGGGAGCGTGCATGATCGCCGAATTTCATCGTTTTGCGCTTTCGCCTTCCATCGCCGGCGAGAGAATCTGCCCCCTCTCGCCCCTTGGGAACAAAGGGGACACGCCCCCATTCAGCAGGGCCTATACGCGCGCTTGCGGTGGTCCTCAAGCGCCTCTAGGGGATATTTTCACCGGGTCGCGCACGGCCGCGCCCGCGACGCTTTATATACAGGTCAAGGATCGGGGACATAATGCTGGACGAAGAGGTGCTGGCCGAATTCCGTGCGAGCAAGGCTTTGCTGGAGGGACACTTCCTCCTTTCCTCCGGTCGGCACAGCGCCCACTACCTGCAATGCGCGCGCGTGCTGATGGACCCTGACCGCGCCGGACGGCTGGCCATCGCGCTGGCCGGCAGGCTGCCGCGCGACTTGCGCCGCGATATCCAGAAGGTCGTTTCGCCGGCGATGGGCGGCATCATCATCGGGCACGAGATGGGCCGCGCGCTGGGCGTCGAGGCGATGTTCGTCGAACGCCCCACCGGCACCTTCGAACTGCGGCGCGGCTTCAGCCTGAACCCCGGCGACAAAGTGCTGATGGTGGAAGACGTCGTCACCACCGGCCTGTCCTCACGCGAGGCGATCGTGGCCATCGAGGAAGCCGGCGGCACCGTGATCGCGGCGGCCGCGCTGGTCGACCGTTCGGGCGGATCGGTGGATTTCGGCGTGCCCTTCTTCCCGCTGATCCAGATCAACTTCCCGACGTACGCGCCCGACGAACTGCCCCCCGAACTGGCCGCCACCCCGGCGGTGAAGCCGGGCAGCCGGACGCCGGCCTGAAGCGCCAGAGCCGCCTGAACCGCCCGAACCGGACCTCGACCATGAGCGATCTCATCCATCCCGCCGCCTTGCGCCTCGGCGTCAACATCGATCACGTCGCCACCATCCGCAACGCGCGCGGCGGCGATCATCCCGATCCGGTGCGTGCCGCGCAGATCGTGGCCGGCGCGGGCGGCGATGGCATCACCGCGCACCTGCGCGAGGACCGGCGCCACATCCGCGACAGCGACATCGCCCGCATCCAGGACGCGACCGGGTTGCCGCTCAACCTCGAAATGGCGGCGACGGCGGAAATGCTGGACATCGCGCTGCGCCATCGCCCGCACGCCGCCTGCATCGTGCCCGAACGGCGCGAGGAACGCACCACCGAGGGCGGACTGGACGCCGCCGGGCTGCACAACCAGCTCGCCCCGATCGTGGCGCGCCTTGCGGACGCCGGCATCCGCGTCAGCCTGTTCATCGCGCCCGAAGCGCGCCAGTTGGAAGCGGCGATGCGGCTCAAGGCCCCGGTGGTGGAATTCCACACCGGGGAATATGCCCATGCGACGGGCGAGGCGCGGGCCGCCGAACTGCGCAAGCTGGCCGACATGGCCGCGCTGGCCGCCAAGAACGGGATCGAGCCGCACGCCGGCCACGGCCTGACCTTCGACAACGTGCAGGCGGTGGCGGCGATTCCCCAGATCGCGGAACTCAACATCGGCCACTTCCTGATCGGCGAGGCGATCTTCACCGGGCTGGACGCCAGCATCCGCCGCATGCGCGATCTGATGGACGCGGCGCGGTGATCGTCGCGATCGGCTCGGACCTGTGCAATATCGAACGGATTCAGGCGTCGCTCGATCGTTTCGGGGAACGCTTCGAACAGCGCGTGTTCACCGAGACCGAACGCGCCAAGGCGGCGCGGCGCCCCTTCACCAAGGCCGGCACGCTGGCCAAGCGCTTTGCCGCCAAGGAAGCCTTTTCCAAGGCGGTCGGCACCGGTTTCAAGGCGGGCGTGTTCATGAAGGACATCGGCGTGGTCAACGCCCGCAGCGGCGCGCCCACCCTGGCGCTGACCGGCGGCGCGGCGGCGCGCCTGGCCGCGATCACCCCGCCGGGGCACGAAGCGATCGTTCATCTGACGCTCACCGACGACCACCCATGGGCGCAGGCCTTCGTCGTGATTGAGGCCAGACCGTTATGAGCGATCCGCTATGACAGATCCGCGCGCGCCGGTGCCGGCCCCCGAAGCCGCGCCTCGCCCCGAACCGGCGCCCGAAGCCCCCGCCGCAAGCGAACACGACGATGGCGTCGACTGGCTGGGCGAAATGCGCGGCCTGGTGCTGATGCTGCTGGCGGTGCTGGGCTTCCACAGCTTCATCGCCAAGCCGTTCTACATCCCCTCGATCTCGATGATGCCCAACCTGCTGGTGGGTGATCGGCTGGTGGTCAGCAAGTATCCCTATGGCTGGAACTGGTCCTCGGTTTCGTTCCACGTGCTGCCGCGCGGCGCCTGGCGGCTGCTTGGCGCGACGCCCGAATATGGCGATATCGTGATCGTCGTGCCGAAGAACCGCAAGGAAGACCTGATCAAGCGCGTCGTCGCGCTGCCGGGCGATCGGATCGCGGTGGTCAACGGCCAGATCGTGCTGAACGGCAGGCCGGTGCCGCAGGCGGTGGAACCGCCGGTCGAAGTGCCGGTCGATGCCAACCAGCCGTGCGAGGACAGCACCTTCCCTGGCCTGCGCGTGCGCCTGCCTTCGGGCCGCGCCGTGTGCGAACTGCCGACCTTGCGCGAAACGCTGCCCAACGGGGCGACCTATCGCGTGATCGACCATCTGGACCAGACGCTCGATCACATGGCCGAAATCCGCGTCCCCGCCGGCCATGTGTTCCTGATGGGCGACAACCGCGATCATTCGGCCGACAGCCGCGCGCCGTTCTGGGAGAACGGCCTGGGTGGCCCGGTGCCGCTCAGCGACGTGGGCGGGCGCGCCGAATTCATCACGTTCTCGCTCGACGGCAGCGAAAGCTGGAACCCCTTGGGCTGGTGGCGGGCGCTGCGCGGCGAACGCGCCTGGCAATCGCTGCGCCCGCCGATCGCGGACAAGGCCAGGCAGCCGTGATTCGCGCGGCGGTGGTGGGCATGGCGCCCGGCATCGGCTATGCCGCTGCGGCAATCCCCGCCCGGCCCCGACGCATCGCGCGCCGCCGCCGGCAAGAACGGACGGTCTGACGCCTTGGCTCGCAAGTTCCTCTATATCGTCGCGGCGCTGGTGGTGCTGGTGATCGCCGGGCTGGTCGCCCTGCGCTTCTGGGCCGAGGAACTGACCGAGTTCACGTTCGTGCCCACCGCCCAGTTCACGCCGCAGCCGGCGCTTTCGGCCGATGTCTATGAAAACCCGGCGATGTGGATTTCGCGCCCCGGCATCGGCGCGAAAGACCCCGCGCACTGGCTGCCGGCCGGCGCCAAGCGCGCGCAAGCGCCGCTGGCCGCCGCCGTGTTCTTCATCCACCCAACCAGCTACCTCGCCAAGGACCACTGGAACGCCCCGCTCGACGATGCCGAATCGCGCACCCGCGCCGAACTGTTCGTGCGCGGCATGGCCAGCCCGTTCGGCGATTCGCCCGATCTATGGGCGCCGCGCTATCGCCAGGCCGCATTCGGCGCGTTCCTGACCGACGAACCGGCCGCCGGCCAGGCGCTCGACGCCGCCTATGGCGACGTGCTGCGCGCGTTCGACTATTTCGTGGCGAGCATCGACAAGGACCGGCCGATCGTGCTGGCGGGGCACAGCCAGGGGGCCTTCCATCTGCGCCGCCTGCTGCGCGAGCGCGTGGCCGGATCGCCGCTCGCCGCGCGAATCGCCGCCGTCTATGTGATCGGCTGGCCGGTGTCGCTGGTGCACGATCTGCCGGCGATGGGCCTGCCCGTCTGCACCGCGCCCGAACAATCGGGCTGCGTGGCAAGCTGGCAAAGCTTCGCCGAACCGGCCGATCCGCGCATGGTCATCAAAGGCTACGAACGCCATCGCGGGCTGGATGGGCAACCGGTGGGCGACAGCCCGTTCCTGTGCTCCAACCCGCTGACCGGAACCGCCGGGGGCGCAGCGCCGGCCAGCGCCAATCTCGGCACGCTCAAGGCCGACGAAGCCGGCGCCTGGTCCACGCTGACCGCCGCAGCGGTGCCCGCGCGCTGCGGCACGGACGGCTTCCTCTATATCGGCGCCCCACCCGAAGTCGGCTCGTTCGTGCTGCCGGGCAACAACTACCACGTCTATGACATCCCGCTGTTCTGGGCCAATCTGCGCGCCGATGCCGCGCGCCGGGTGACGGCATGGCAGACGCGGCGCTGATCACCACCAGCGCGCCAGAGTTCCGCGCCGGCCTGCCCGGCGGCGGCGCGCTGATCGGGCTGGACCTTGGCACGCAGACCATCGGCACCGCCTTCTGCGACGCCGGCTGGCGCTTCGCATCGCCGGGCAAGACCCTGAAACGCGGCAAGTTCGGCGCGGACAAGGCGCTGATAGAGGCCCTGGCGCGCGAACGCTCGGTGCGCGGCTTCGTCATCGGCCTGCCGATCAACATGGACGGCAGCGAAGGCCCGCGATCGCAGGCCAGCCGGGCCTATGCCCGCAACCTGGGCGCACTGGGCCTGCCGATCCTGCTGTGGGACGAACGCTGGAGCACGACCAGCGCCGAACGCGGCTTGATCGACCAGGACATGAGCCGCGCCAAGCGCGCCACGCGCATCGATTCGGCAGCGGCGGCGGTCATCCTCCAGGGCGCGATCGATGCGCTGTCTGGCGCGGTGATCTGATCGGCGCGCTCCATTCCCCGTTGTATTCCCGCCCATCGCCCGCCACAGCTTTGCCATGCACGACCAGTCCCCCAAAGCACCGCCCGCAACGCCATCATCGCGCGATTCGTTCGACAGGATGGTCGCCGCCGGCCTCATCAGCCAGGCCGGTCACAGCGACTGGCTGGGCCTGGCCTTCCACGCCGAAAGCGATGACTGGGTGGAACTGGCGCTGCCCTGGAAAGCCGAACTTGCCGCCGATGCGCAAAGCGGCGTGCTGGCGTCGGGTCCGATCATCTCGCTGATGGATACCGCCGCGGGCCTCGCGGTGTGCCGCAGGCAGAACAGGATCGTGCAGCAAGTGACCGTGGATCTGCGCGTGGACTACATGCGCGCCGCACGGCCGGGGCGCACCGTGATCGGCCGCGGCGAATGCTACAAGGTCACCCGCTCGATCGCCTTCGTGCGCGGCGTCGCCTATGACGAGGATATCGACGATCCCGTCGCCCATGTTGCCGGCACCTTCATCCTGCTGCACGAGACGCCGGCATGAACCGCCCCGTCATCCTGCCGCCCTATGCGCTGAGCCTTGGCTTCGAGATCGACCACTGGGACAACGGCGTGCCCGTGCTGGGCTGCGATTTCGGCCCGCGCGTGCTGGGCCGCCCCGGCTTCTGGCACGGCGGCGCGATCAGCGGGTTTCTGGAAATGGCGGCGGTCGCCGCCGTCCAGGCGGCGCTGGAACCCGATGACGACAGCGCGCGGCGGCCGCTGAAACCCGTCAACATCACGGTCGAGTTCATGCGCGGCGGGCAGGAAAAACGCCTTTACGCGATAGGCCGCGTGATTCGCGAAGGGCGGCGGCTGGCCAATGTCTCGGCCGAAGCCTGGCAGGACGACCGCTCGCGCCCGATCGCCATGGCGCAAATGCACGTGATGATCGGGACGGCTTAGGGATCCGTTTCAGCCTTGCATCGTGCGTTCAGGCACCGACCTGAATGGGGGGCACGATGGACCCTGAACCCAGTTCACGGTGAGGACGAAGCAGGAACCGGACTTCGGTTCGATCATACTATGATGGCGAAAGCCGCAGCACCACGACCAGTCCCGGCCCCGCCGGCGCGGCCTGACCGACATTCAGCACCACGCGGGCCGCATCGGCGCGGGCGCGGGCGAGCACTTCGGACGGAATGGCCGCCTCGTGCGCCAGCAAGTCCGCCGAACCGAGCAGCCGCGCTTCGCGCAGCGTGAGGTCTTCGGGGTCGGCGCTGCGCAGGCGGATTTCGATCACACCGGCGGCCAGCCCATCCGCCGCGCTGGCCAGCCAGTCGGCCAGCCGCTCGGCGCTGTTTTCCTGCAGCGGATCAAGCGGCCCGCCCTCGCCCAGCGCGGCATCGAGCGCGCGGCGGCGCGCGCCCGCATCGGGCCAGCGCTGGCGCAGGGCGGCGCGCGCGTCCGCCAGCCCCAGCGCCAATCGGCCCAGCGCACGCGGCAGCAGGGCATCGAGCCGCAGCCGCAAGGCCTTGGCCAGCCCGGCCGATGCGCCGCCGGTACCGATCGCGATCAAGACCGGCGCGCGATCGAGAATGCCCGGCGTGGTGAAATCGCACAGTTCCGGCCGGTCGACGACATTGACCAGCAGCCCGCGCGCGCGCAGCCGGGCTGCCGCCTGCTCGGGCGCGTCCAGCGCCACGAAGGCCAGGCGCGCGGCCAGGTCATCCTCGCCCACCGGCAGGCCGCCCGCACGCTCGACCAGCCGCCGCTTGGCCTCGGCCGCCTCGCCCTCGCCCAGCACGATCACCGGCTGGCCGGCGATGCGGTGAAACAGGGGGAGCGAATCCATAGCCAAGCCTCCGGCATTGCGACGATCGTTGAAAGCGCGGTCAACGATCTGGAGCTATAGTCGGGAAACATCCAGATGCGTCATGCCGAACTTGGTTCAGCACCCAGCGCGACGATGCGTGCGGCACGATGGCCCCCGAATCGCGTCAGGGTGACGATACCCGGTGAAGCGGGCGGCATCCCTGCCTGGCCTAGACCAGCCACTCCGGCACGCGCTCCGCCGCCAGGATCGCGGCGGGATCGATGCGATCCGCCACGATGGCCCAGCGATCGCCATCGACCATCACTTCGGGCACCAGCGCGCGGCTGTTATAAGTGTTGGCCATCGTCGCGCCATAGGCGCCGGCGGTGCGGAACACGGCCAGATCGCCCGGCTTCACCGCATCGATATCGCGCCCCATGGCGAACGTATCCGAACTTTCGCAGATCGGCCCGACGATGTTCGCGACCATCCGCTCGCCGCTGGGCGTAACCGCGATGAAATCGTGCCAGGCATCGTAGAGCGCCGGGCGCGCCAGATCGTTCATCGCCGCATCCACGATCACGAAAGGCACCGTCACCCCCGGCTTGACGCGGATGACGCGCGTGACGAGCACGCCCGAATTGCCGGCGATGACGCGGCCCGGCTCGAACATCAGCGTCACGTCCCAATCGGCAGTGACGCGCGCCACCATCGCGGCATAGTCGGCCGGGGCGGGAAACACGTCGCCCGCCTTGTAGGGCACGCCGATGCCGCCGCCCAGATCCATGTGGGTGATCGCCTGCCCCGCCGCGCGGATCGTGCGCATCAGGTCTCCCATGCGGGCGAAGGCGCGTTCCAGCGGCTCCAGCCGGGCCAACTGGCTGCCGATATGGACGGCCAGCCCGCGCATCTCCAGCCCCGGCAGCGCCGAAAGCCGGGCATACATGCCGGCGGCCAGGTCATAGGGCACGCCGAACTTGTTTTCGGCCTTGCCGGTGGAAATCTTGCCGTGCGTGCCGGCATCGACATCGGGATTGACGCGCAGCGCCGCCGAAGCGGTCAGCCCGCGCGCGGCGGCCAGCGCCGCCAGTTCGATGCCTTCTTCCTCGGATTCGAGGTTGAACTGCCCGATCCCGGCGTCCAGCGCGCGGACCAGTTCCGCCGCGCTCTTGCCGACGCCTGAAAAGACGATGCCTTCGGCGCGGATGCCGGCGGCCAGCGCGCGGTCCATCTCGCCGCCCGAAACCACATCGGCGCCATAGCCTTCCGCCGCCCGCAGCTTGAGCACGGCGAGGTTGGGATTGGCCTTCACCGCGAAGGCGATGTGCACGCGCGGCAGCACCGACAGCGCATCGCGGAACACGCGCGCGTGGCGCGTCAGCGTGGCGCGCGAATAGACCTAGACGGGCGTGCCCACCGCATCGGCAATGGCGGTCAGCGGCACGTCCTCGGCGTGCAGCACGCCATTCTTCAGTTCGAAATGGTCCATGGGATGTCCGGTTGCGCCCTATTCGGCGGGCGGCAGGTCAAAGGGATCGTCGGCGCGCTCTTCCGATCGTTTTCGCAGTTCCACGCTGCGTTCGGGCGCGGCCTGCGGCGGCGGGATCAGCAGCGCATCGGCCGAACGGCGTTCCTCGCGCCCGTGCGGCGCGACGGGCAATTGCTGGCCCTCGGCCGGTTTCAGCTCGGTCTTCTGGCCGCAGCCGGCGACCAGCGCGATGAGCGCAAGGGAAAGGACAGCGCGCTTCGGCATCGCTTCACTCCAGCCCGAGCGCGGCGCGCGCTTCGGCAACGCGCTTTCTTACCTCGTCCGGCGCGGTTCCGCCATGGCTGGCGCGCGCCGCCACCGAAGCCTCCACCGAAAGCGCCGCATAGACGCGATCATCGATCCGCGCGTCGATCGCCTGGAGATCGGCCAGCGGCAGCCGATCGAGCGCGATGCCCCGGCTTTCGGCCAGCTTCACCGCCGCGCCGGTGATGTGATGCGCTTCGCGGAACGGGATGTTGGCCTGCCGCACCAGCCAGTCCGCCAGGTCGGTGGCGGTGGCATAGCCCAGTTCGGCGGCGGCGCGCATGCGTTCGGTGCGGAACGTGGTTTCGGCGACCATGCCGGTCATCGCCGCGATCGACAGCGCCAACAGTCCGGCCGCTTCGAAGACCGGCGGCTTGTCGTCCTGCATGTCCTTCGAATAGGCCAGCGGCAGGCCCTTCATGGTGATCATCAGCGCGGTCAGGCAGCCGACGATCCGCCCGGCATGGCCGCGCACCAGTTCGGCGGCATCGGGGTTCTTCTTCTGCGGCATGATCGAACTGCCGGTCGAAAGGCTGTCGGGCAGCGCCACGAAGCCGAACGGCTGGCTGGCCCAGATGATGAATTCCTCGGCCAGCCGCGACAGGTGCAGCGATGCCTGCGCCGCCGCCATCAGGTAATCGAGCGCGAAATCGCGATCCGACACGGCATCGAGGCTGTTGGCGGTCGGCCCGTCGAAGCCCAGCGCGGCGGCGGTGGCGGCGCGATCGATCGGAAAGCCGGTGCCGGCCAGCGCCGCCGAACCCAGCGGGCAGCGATTGAGCCGCGCGCGCGCGGCGGCAAAGCGCGAACGATCGCGGCCGACCATCTCGTAATAGGCCATGAGGTGATGGCCCAGCGTGACCGGCTGCGCGGTCTGCAAGTGCGTGAAGCCGGGCATGATGCTGGCCGCATGCTCGCCCGCGCGGGTCACCAGCGCCTGTTGCAGGGCTTCCAGCCCGGCATCGGCCTGGTCCATCGCATCGCGCACCCACAGGCGGAAATCGGTCGCCACCTGGTCGTTGCGGCTACGCGCGGTGTGCAGGCGCCCCGCCACCGGCCCGATCAGTTCGGCCAGCCGGCTTTCGGTGGTCATGTGGATGTCTTCAAGATCCCAGTTCTCGGGCACGCCATCGGCTTCGTACTCGGCCGCGACCGCATCCAGCCCCGCCGCGATCGTGGCGGCGTCCCCGGCCGCGACGATGCCCTGCTGGCCCAGCATCGCGACATGCGCCTTCGACGCGGCGATATCCTGCCGCCACAATGCCTTGTCGAAGGGGATCGAGGCATTTATCTCGCGCATGATCGCCGATGGACCCTGCGCGAACCGGCCGCCCCACATCTTGTTGCCCTGCTGGGCATTGGAGCCTATCTTGCTGTCATCCCGTTCGCTCAAGCGTGCTGTCCTCGGTCTGGCCGTGCTGGCCCCTGCTCTACTGGGCGGCTGCGATAGGCAAAGCGGCGAGCAGGCGCAACCGGCGGCTGCGGCTTCGCGCGCGGCGCCGGCTGCCGAACGGCTCGCCAGGCACAACGGATCGCTCGACACCAGCCACAAGGGCGAGGCGCTGCCCGCGCTCACGCTGACCGACCATGCGGGGCGCAAGCTGGCACTGGCATCGCTGGCCGGCAAGCCGCTGCTGGTGAACTTGTGGGCCACCTGGTGCGCGCCCTGCGTGGCCGAACTGCCGACGCTGGATGCGCTGGCCACCCGCCGCGCGGGCAGCTTGCGCGTGCTGACCGTGTCGCAGGACATGTCGGGCACCGAAAAGGTGGCCGACTTCCTGAAAGCGCGCGGGGCCACGCATCTGGAGCCGTGGCTCGATCCGAACAACGACCTCGCCTTCCACTATCAGGTGACGACGCTGCCGACGACGATCCTCTATGACACGCAAGGGCGCGAAGTGTGGCGCTATGTCGGCGGGCACGACTGGAGCGGGCCGGACGCGGCGGGCCTGATCGCCCAGGCGCGCTGACCACGCGCCGCCCGCCCATGCTGCAATGCAGCGCAAGCAACATTTCCTCACAAGCCGGCAAATTTCCAGCACGATCCGCACGCTAATGTGGGGCCGCTCCGCTTCACGTCACCGGCAAACTTGTCTCCCCTTCGACGGACAACCACGGAAGTGACGGTGGCGGAGCGCAGGAGGAACATTCTTCAACATGAGGGAATGTTCCATGAAAAAAATGATGACTGCAGCAGCAGCGTTCGCGATGTTTTCGGCCGTTTCGGCCCATGCCGACGAGGCCGCTCCCGCCGAGCCGTTCGCGATCACCGGCACCGCCGCGCTGGTCAGCGACTATCGCTTCCGCGGCGTTTCGCAGACCGACAAGGAAATGGCCGTGCAGGCCGGCTTCACCGTCACCCATGAAAGCGGGCTTTACGTCGGCACCTGGGGTTCGAACCTTTCGGGCTGGGGCACGTTCGGCGGCGCCAACATGGAACTCGACATCTATGCCGGCTACGTGGCCGACCTGGGCGGCGCGAGCGTCGATGTCGGCGCGACCTGGTACATGTATCCGGGCGGCTTCTCCAACACCGACTTCGTGGAACCCTACGTCAAGCTGAGCGGCACCGCCGGCCCGGTCAGCCTGCTGGCCGGCGTGGCCTATGCGCCCAAGCAGGAAGCGCTGGGCAATTTCTCCAACACGCCGCAAAGCGCCGGCCAGAAGCAGGACAACCTCTACCTGTGGGGCGATGCCAGCTTCACCGTTCCCGAAACCCCGGTGAAGCTGAAGGCGCACCTGGGCTATTCGGACGGCAACCCCGGCCTTGGCCCCAACGGCACCAGCCTTGCCCCCACCGGCAAGTACCTTGACTGGCTGCTGGGCGCGGAAGTGGCGGTTGGCCCGCTGACGCTGGGCGTGGCCTATGTGGATACCGACCTGACCAAGTCGGAAACGGCCTATATCCAGCCCAACTTCTCGTCGACCAAGAACGGCTCGTCGATCGCGGGCAGCACCGTGGTGTTCTCGCTCAGCGCGGGCTTCTGATCGCCGGATGATGGAAAGGGGCGTCGCGCGATGCGTGGCGCCCCTCTTTCTTGGGGAACGCCGGCACCAGACCGAAGCGCAAGCCCGCCTTCCGTCGGCCCTGCGACAGGCTCGGGACGGACAGCCCGGGGAAAACCGTGAGCCCTAGATCGCTTCCACCGCCAGCACTTCGATCGCGTCCTCACGACCGTTGAAATCCACGAACTCCCCCACCTCGGCATCGGTCAGCGCCTGCGCCAGCGGTGCGGTGAAGGCGATGCGGCCTTGCGCGGGATCGGCCTCGTCATGGCCGACGATTTCCACCGTGCGCTCCGCCCCGTTGAGGCTGAAGCGCACCCGGCAGCCGAATTCCACCCGCGTGCCCGACGCGGCGGGCTGCACTTCGGCCGTCGCGCGCCGTTCCAGCCAATAGGCAAGATCGCGCTTGGCCGCGACGCGCTCCGTCTCCTCGGTCGCCGCCGCGACCCGCGCCTCGAACGCGGCCACGCGGGCTTCGATCAGCGCCAGGCCAGTGGGCGTGACGCGGTTGGGACCGGGCGGGATCGGCACCGCGAACTTGGGTTCGAGATGCTCTTCATCGCTTTCGCGGCGAAACGCGACGCTCATGCCTGCTTTTCCTGGCCCGCTTCCAGCGCCTCGCCGGCGGCCAGCCAGGCCTGTTCGGCCGCTTCCAGATCGCTGGCCATGGTCACGCGGCGGCGGCCGAGTTCGCCGGTGTTCATGCTCTTGAGGTCGGCCGGCGCGCTCGCCGGATCGATCAGCGCCGCGTCCAGCGCGGCAAGCTGCACTTGCAGCCGCGCCATGCGCTTTTCCGCCTCGCTCACCGCCTTTTTCAGCGCGCGCAGTTCCTCGCGCCATTGCCCGCCCGACTTGCGGTCCGCCTTGTTACCGCCCTTGCCGCCCCCTTTGCCATCGCCGGAGGACGCGGCGGCGGGCTGGTTGCGGCCCAGGATGAAGTCGATGTAATCCTCGATGCTACCGGCATATTCGCGCGCCGTGCCTTCATCGACCAGGACCAGCCGGTCGGCGGTCAGTTCCACCATGTGCCGATCGTGGCTGATCAGGATCACCGCGCCCTTGTAGTCGTTCAGCGCCTGCACCAGTGCTTCGCGCGCATCGACATCGAGGTGGTTGGTCGGCTCGTCGAGGATCAGCAGGTGCGGCGCATCACGCGTCACCAGCGCCAGCGCCAGCCGCGCCCGTTCGCCGCCCGAAAGCGTGCCGATCTCGGCCATGGCGCGGTTGCCCGAAAAGCCGAAGCGGCCCAACTGGGCGCGCACGGCGGCGGGTGTCTTGCCATCCATGGCGCGGGTCATCAGCACCAGCGGCGTCGCACCTGACGGCAGTTCCTCTACCTGGTACTGCGTGAAATAGCCGATGTGCATCTTGCCCGAGAGGTGCATTTCCCCCTCCATCGCCGGCAACTGCCCCGCCAGCAGCCGCGCCAGCGTGGTCTTGCCGTTGCCGTTGCGGCCCAGCAACGCGATGCGATCTTCGGGATCGATGCGCAAGTTCAGCCGCTGGAGCACGGGCTTGTCCGCCGCATAGCCCACCGCCGCGCGATCCAGCGTGATCAGCGGCGGGCGCAGTTCGTCGGGATCGGGAAAGCCGAAGCTGAGCGACGGATCTTCCAGCATGGCCACCACCGGCTGCATCCGCGCCAGCATCTTGGCGCGCGATTGCGCCTGCTTGGCGGTGGAGGCGCGTGCGCTGTTGCGCGCCACATAGTCCTGCAACTTGGCCCGCTGCGCGTCCTGCGCGGCGCGCGCGGCGGCCAGTTGCGCGGCGCGTTCGGCGCGCAATCGCTCGAAACTGTCGTAGCCGCCGGGGTAAAGCGTCAGCTTGCCGCCCTGCAAGTGCAGGATATAATCGACCACGTTGTTGAGCAGATCGCGCTCGTGGCTGATCACCAGCAGCGTGCCGGGGTAGGACTGGAGGAAGTTCTCCAGCCACAATGTCGCTTCCAGATCGAGGTGGTTCGACGGTTCGTCGAGCAGCAGGATATCGGGCGCGGAAAACAACAGCGAAGCCAGCGCGACGCGCATCTTCCAGCCGCCCGAGAAACTATCGAGCGGCTGCGCCTGCATGGCTTCGTCGAAGCCCAGCCCCACCAGGATGCGCGCCGCGCGCGCCGGGGCGCTGTAGGCGTCGATCGCCAGCAACCGGTCGTGCACGTCGCCCAGCCGGTCGGGATCGGTGCACGTCTCGGATTCGGCCAGCAGGTTCTCGCGCTCGGCATCGGCGGCCAGCACGGTTTCGAACGGCGTGGCGGTGCCCGCCGGCGCTTCCTGCGCGATATAGCCCAGCCGGCTGCGACGCGGCCGTTCGACGCTGCCCGAATCGGGTTCGATCTCGCCGATGATGGCTTTCATCAGCGTGGATTTGCCCGCGCCGTTGCGGCCGATCAGCCCAACGCGGCCGCCCGGCGGCAGCGTCGCGCTGGCGCCGTCGAGAATGGTACGTCCGCCAAGACGCACGGTGATGCCCTGAAGTGTCAGCATCGGGCGCGCCTAGCAGGAAGGACGCAGAATCCCAACGGCCTGTTTGCGGCGCGTGGCAGACCAGCCCGCCGCGCCCGCAACCGCTGGCCTTCCACCCCTGGCCCGCCCCCCTGGCCCACCCCCGCCTGTCGCGGCAAGCGCGCCTATCGCCCGGCGGAGATCTTGTTTATTGTCTACTGATTTGATTGAGATATGATCCCGCCATCGCGACCGCTTGCCGAATCGCGTTTGCGTCCGCCCCCCGAAGGGATCACACGATGGCTCATTCGCCGGTTCATTCCGCCCCATCCACCGCCGCGCCGCTGGTGCTTGTCGTGCCGGGCCTCAACAACAGCGGGCCGGGCCACTGGCAGACCATCTGGGAGGAAACGCGCGGCGATTGCCAGCGCGTGGACCTGGGGATGTGGGAACGGCCGCATCGCAACACCTGGATCAACCAGCTCAACCTCGCCATTCGACAGGCGGACCGGCCGGTGATCCTGGCCGCGCATTCGCTGGGCTGCCTGGCCGTCGCCTGGTGGGCGGCGCTGGAGCGGCCCGGCGCGGACAGCCCGGTGCTGGGCGCGCTGCTCGTCGCCCCGCCCGAAGTCGATCATCGCGCGCACGACAGCCGCGTCTGCACATTCGCGCCCACGCCAAGCGCGCCATTGCCCTTCCCGGCGATCCTGGTGGGCAGCCACAACGATCCCTACATGGGCTTTCGCGCGGCGCGGCGCCTGGCGCGCGCGTGGGGCTGCGGCTTCGCCGATGCCGGCCGCGTCGGCCATATCAACGCGGATTCCGGGCTGGGCGAATGGCATTTCGGGCAGTTCCTGCTCGAACAGCTCGTCAAGCGGGCGGCACGGCCGGATCGGGCCGGCGCCTTCCTTCCATCCGACCGTCACGCCCAGCCGCCAGTTGCCCAGCCTCCCGTTGCCCCGCCGCCAGTTGCTCAACCTCCAGCCATGGATCTAGACGCATGACCTTCCAATCCGTCCTCGAAACCATCGGCAACACGCCGCACCTGCGCCTTGGCCGGCTGTTCCCCGATGCCCCGGTGTGGGTGAAGTCCGAACGCGGCAATCCCAGTGGCTCGATCAAGGACCGCATCGCGCTGGCCATGATCGAAGCGGCCGAAGCGGACGGCAGCCTCAAGCCCGGCGGCACGATCATCGAGCCGACCAGCGGCAACACCGGCGTCGGTCTGGCACTGGTGGCGGCGGTGAAGGGGTACAAGCTCATCCTCGTCATGCCCGAATCGATGTCGATCGAACGGCGGCGGCTTATGCTGGCCTATGGCGCCAGATTCGACCTGACCCCGCGCGAAAAGGGCATGAAGGGCGCGATCGATCGCGCGCTGGAACTGCTGGCGCAAACCCCCGGCGCATGGACGCCGCAGCAATTCGAAAACCCCGCCAACATCGCCGTCCATGCGGCCACCACCGCGCAGGAAATCCTGGCCGATTTCGCCGAAACGCCGCTTGACGCACTGATCACCGGCGTCGGCACCGGCGGCCACCTGACCGGCGTGGCGCGCGTGCTCAGGCAGGCCTGGCCGCACTTGAAAGTCTATGCGGTCGAACCCACGCTGTCGCCCGTGATCAGCGGCGGCAAGCCCGCGCCCCATCCCATCCAGGGCATCGGCGCGGGGTTCATCCCCGCCAACCTCGATACCCGGCTGCTCAACGGCGTGATCCAGGTCGCACCCGATGACGCCAGGGAATGGGCGCGCCGTTCCGCGCGCGAGGAAGGCCTGCTGGTGGGCATTTCATCGGGCGCGACGCTGGCGGCGATCGCGCAGAAGCTGCCCGAACTGCCCGCCGGATCGCGCGTGCTGGGCTTCAACTACGATACCGGCGAACGCTATCTCTCGGTCCCCGATTTCCTGCCGACCGAGTAAAGCCCCGCCCCAGCCCGCCAGGCCGGGCCAGTCTTTATGGCCGGACCGTGATGTTCGCGCGGTGATCGGCGCTCCAGCGCAGCACGGCCTGCTTTTCGCCGTCCGGCAGGATGACCATGACATTCAGCCCTTCGCGGAAGCGCGTTCCGGCAATCAGTTCGCGCACCACGGCGCGGCGGCGATCGCCACGAATCGCGGCGGCGGCATTGCCTTGCGCCAGGCCGCCGACCATCCCCTCGAACGCGATGCCGCACTCGCCGCCGTCGATCCACGTCACCCGCCCCGCCAGCCGGACGTCGGCTCCGAAACGTATCGTGACAGCGTCTCCCACGGCCATCGCCCGGTCGAGCGAAAGCCGCGCACCACCGCGGGAAACATCGCCGCAAAGGGCGCGGCCGGGACCCGCCGCGTGATCGATGGAAACCTCGGCGCCTTGCACATCATGGCGATCCTGCTTGCGGCGATCGCCGGCGCGGCGACGCTCGGCGGAGCCGGACGGCATCTTGTCGATCATGTTCATGCGGCAGTCCCTCCCGCGGCCGATGCGCAACTCGCACTCGGAGGGCATTAGGCAAAAGGCATTGAAAGCGGGTTAAGGCCGGCCCGCCGCGCGCGATACGCGAAAACGCCGCGGATCAGCGCATCGGGACGGTAATCACGATCGGCGCGAGGTCTCGCACATGCGAAGGGCCTGCGCCCTGCCCGCCCACAAGCAGTCCGATGGCGGCGAACAGCGTCAGGCCGATGGCCAGCCGATCGGCGATGGCCAAAAGGCCCAGTGTCCCGCGCGGCGCGTCCACCACACCGCCCCCCGATCGCCCCGCCCGCTGCGGCGCGCGAACTGGCTGCGACGCACGGACAAGCGGCGGCCCCTTGCCGGCCGGGACGGGGGCGAGGTCTTCACAATGCCAGGGCGGGCTATCGGCCATGCGTGCTTCCATGGCCATTCTTCTATGGCGATCATGGTAAACAAATCCTTTCCGCCACGCGGCACGGCGGCCGATCGGTCAGCCGGGAGCACCAGCGATGCGGAAGGGATGGCTGCTTTCCGCAACCTGGAATGGTGGGCGGTGAGGGGCTCGAACCCCCGACCCTCTCGGTGTAAACGAGATGCTCTACCAACTGAGCTAACCGCCCGATCGCTCGGAAGCCCGCGATTTAGCGAGGTTTTGGCTGTCGTCAACGCCGATATGCGCTGTTGCGATCCGGCGACGCGATCAGCAGGACGATTTGACGCCCGTGGCGGCGACGCCGGCCGCAAGATCGCGGTCGTCGCGCACGTACATCGCCGAGTATTTGCGGATCGTGAACTTGTCGAACAGCTTGTCGGCGATCAGCGGCTGATATTCATAGACCACTTCGGCCACCATCACCGCGGAATCGGGTTCCGCCGTCACCTTGTTACCCGTCGGCCCCATTCCTTCGAACGAAGTGCCGGTCTGGCCCGTCCCTTCGGTGCCATAATCCGATGCATAGGCGGTCTTCGTGCCCTGGCAGCGCTGCCAGTGGATCCACTGCCCGTCCGAGGCATTGGTTTCGAGGCTGGACAGGATCAGCCGGCCGTTCTTCACGAGATCCAGGTCCGCGCCCTGCTGCTGGGCGGCCTTGAACGATTCGTTCACATCGTATTCGCGGATCTTGGGCGCGCCGCTGACGGTCTGCTGCTTGAGGCGCGAGGCGTTGTCGGCCAGCGAGATCGCGATCTGGTTGAGCCGCATGTGCGTGACCACGAGGTTGGCGATTTCCAACCCGCCGAACACCCCCATGACCAGCAGCGGCAGCGCCAGCGCGAATTCGATGATCGACATGCCCCGCGTGTCGCGGAAAAGCGCGCGGGCGAAACGAAGGGGGAGCGATGGACGCATCAGGGGCACACCACCTTGACCACGCGATCCGCCTGGGTCGAGAATGGCTGGTTCATCAGCGTGGTCGTGGCCGAGAGCGTGCGCTTGCCGTCCAGCCCGATGAAGCGCGAAAGCGGCACCAGTTCGGTATATTCCATCATCGCGGTATAGACCACGACGTCGCGCGCGCCGCCCTGGCCGCTGGCGCCCACATCGGCATCCCACTGGCCGTTGGCGTTCTCGTCCTCGAAGCATTCGTTGTTGTCGTAGACGCCGTTGTCGTTGGCGTCGGTGTAGTCTTCGGGGCGCCCCACGTCGCTGAACGTCTCGTAGTTCTTGCGCTTGTAAGTCATCTTCGCGCTGGGCAGGAAGGCGTGGACCTGCTCGCCGACGAAGGTGTCTATGCTCGACTGATCGCCTTGCGCATCCTCAAGCCCGGAATCGCGCCCGGCCTCCTGGACCGCGCCATTGAGGATCGACTTGGCCCAGACATCGAACGAGAGTTGCAGCGAACCGAGCAGCATCACGATCAGCAGCGGCGCGACGAAGCCGAACTCGACAACGCTGACGCCGCTGACATCGCGCGCAAGCCGCCGCAGCGCCGTCGTCACTTGTTGATCCTCAGGTCGGCCACCTGCCCCGCGATATAGCGGAAGGCGTTCTTCAGTTCGGTGGTGTTGCTGGCGAAATAGGCCCGTTCGCCGCTGGAACAGGTCTTCATCGCGTCGGTGATCGCGGTGCCGAAACTGATCACCCAGATCGTATAGCCTTCTTCCTTCGCCTTCTGGCAAGCGGCGAGGAAGCGATTGGTGTGATAATTGGACAGCACGCTGTTCGCGCCCGAACCCGAACCGCTGGGGGCAATGCGGTGATCGAGATCCTCAATGCCATAGGCATTGTAGCCGCTACTGGATGGTTCCATCACACCATCGGTCATGAACAGGATGTGCCGGCTGACGGAGTTGCGATCGCCTTCCAGCACGTTTTCGGCGAACATGCCGCGCGTGCTGGCAAGCCGCGCGCCCCAGATCATGCCGATATCGTGATAGGTGTTGCCTAGCGCCTGAAGGCTGTTGAGATAGGTGTCCAGCCAGTCCGGCGTCACAGTCGGATCGTGGGTATCGACTTTTTCGAACTGGCGCATCGGCGCGGGGCACCGTTCGGTGGGGTTCCCGGAACTTCCACTGTCGGATTCGGCATCACTGCTGCGCGAATAGATCGCGGCCGCCCAGTAGGCCTTCCACTTGGTATTGTCCTGGCCCGTCGTTGGCGCATCGTTGATGTTGAGATCGAGCGCGCCGTCCGGCACCGGGTTAATCGCATAATTGACCACGGTCTGGCGTTCTTCGATGCAGCCATTCCATGAGTGCGAAGTGGGGGTTGGGAGATTGGTGTCGGCGCTGCCGTGCAACTTGGCCAGCGCGCGCATGTCATAAGCACCCGATGCCGCCACGTAATCGCTGGCGCTGAGCGAACGGATCAGCGAAAGGCTGCCGTCCTCGATCAGGCCGATCGTCTCCAGCGTCGCCGGCTTCCACCGCCACTTGGTGAAACCGTATACGGGCGTGGGATTGTAGGTCTTCGTCGTGACCGTCTTGGTGCGCTTGCAGGTGTTGGAGCCGGAACTCCAGCTCTTGTAGGCATACGTGGTCGTCACCGTCTGGCTTGGGGGCGTTCCGGTCGTGCTGCTCCCCTGGTCGTTGCCCCAACTCTGGCAGCTACTTTTCTTGGAATAGGCCGTGGTCGATTCCTCGGAGTTCACGGGACTGGAAGACGCCACCCGGAACGTCGTGGTATCGAACACGGCAACCTTGGTCTGGTACTTCGTGTGATCCGCGAACCAGTCTGCCGGCATCGCGCCCGACGACACCAGGCCGCTGGCGTTCACCGTCATGCTGTAGGGCACGAAACCATAGCGGATGACCGTTTCGTCCTTGTTGATGACGGCTTCGGCAACGGTCTTGTGGAATTCGCGCACCGCATCGCGCAGGCCCTGGATCTTGGTGCCGGCCATGGAGCCGGTGACGTCGAGCACGAACATCACATCCGCGCTGGCCATCTGCAGTTCGGCGCTGCAATCGACGTTGAGCGTGATGTCACCCTTGTCGAAGATCGCCATGATCGTCATCGGCATCGTGGCCGAGGCCGTGCCCGTGACCGAGCCATCGTCGTGCGATTCGGTTTCGAACGACACGTTCTTCGACTGCGTTTGCGCAGCGTGCATGTTGAAATTGAACATCTTGCTGGCCTTGGCCTTCTCGTCGGCCCCGTATGTCCCGGTTTTCGAGAGGGCGCGGCGACCGGCGAGCACGCCCGAATCGCAGGCGGCCTGAAGGTTCGTCTTGGTCATGTAGGCGCGGCTCATGTCCACGCCGCCGCCCACGGCGGCGAGCAGCAGCACCAGCGAGATCGCCGCGATGGCCAGCGTGTTGCCGCGCTGGTCGCGCCGCAGCCGGGCGCAGAAGCGGTGCAGGGCCTGCCTTGCATGGCCCCCGCCGCACGCTGTGTCGATCTGTCTTGCCCCGTTCATAAAGCCATCCTGCGAAGCGCTGGCGCCCCCACGCGCACGGTCCCGAACTGGCAGCATAGCGGCACGGCCGTTAAGAATTGGCTAATCGGCAAGACTTTCGGACGGCGCAGGGCCGCATGGCCGCGCGCACCTTCGCGGCCGCGTGCGCCTTGCCCGCGATCAGGCGCAGCGGGCCAGATCGCCGTCGGGCGCGACATCGGCAGGGGCAGGCTGTGCCAGTGGTTGCAAGGTTAACGCGTGCATCGCCAGTTCGTCGAGCGTGTAGGCCTGCTGGAACACCAGCCCGTGCCCGGCATCACGCCGCCAGCGCACGCAGCCGAAGCGCGACGGCAGGCCATCGATTTCCAGCCGCAGCGTCTGGCCCACCGGGATCGGTCCGTCGGCGTCGATGGCCGCGCCATGCTGCGATATGTCGCGCAGCACCACCGGGCGGTGCACGCCGCCTGTCGCCACCAGCGCCGACCGCTGCAGCCGCAGCCGGATCGGGCGGCGCGCGAAAGGCGATGGCTCGCGGATGAATTCGGCAACGTCGATCGAGCAGGAGAAACGGAAACCGGCCTGGTCATCGCGCTGCCATACGCGCTCCATCGCGAAGCGTTCGCCGCTGGGCAATTCCAGGAACAGGTGCGGTTCGTGCGGCACGGCGTGGAACAGGCGCAGCCGCGTGCCGGTGGCCGAGACATCGCGGATGATGCACACATATTCGCCGCTTTCGCACAAGAGCTTGGCCGCGCGGAACATCAGCGAGGATCGCCGCGCGGATCGCCGCTCGGCAGAGCAGCCGTCCGGCCCGATCGCGGCATCGTCTTGCAGCGCATGTGCTTCCATCGACCTATCCCCCCGTCGCGGGAAACCGGCCGCGTGCCGCCCCGCGGAACGATCCCTGATGTGGTGAATTCCTTGTGACCGAATAGGGTTGAGAATGCGTTAAGTCGCCGGTGGCCATCGCGCGCCGATCGCGCTATCGAGGCTGCAATGGACTTTTTGCTGTTCCAGGTATTGTTTGCGGTGCTGGTGATCGCGCTGGCGGTTTGCGGCTGGCTGCTGTTCCGATCGCTGCGCGAACGGCGCGAGGCGAGGACGCAAGGCTGGACCCCGCCGCCGCGCGCGCCGCGAAAGCGTGGCAAGGCCGCGCCGGAACCGGTGGCAGATCCCGACCCCCCCCGCGTCCGCAGGCGGCAGATCGTGCCGCTTGCGGCGCTGGAAGCATCAGGGAACGGCGAAGATCCCGCGATGGGTGCGGATGCCCCAGACGCCGAACCCTTCACACAGCCCACCCTGGACCCCGAACCGGCCCCGCACGTTGCCCCGGAAAGCGCGGAAACCCCACCCGCCCGCGTCATCGCGCCCGAGCAGGCGCCAACGCCGGTTCATGGCCAGACGATGGAATTGCTGGAAGACGCATTCGCACGCCTTCAGCGCGAGGAAATCACGCTGGCCGATTATTGCGATCGCATCGCCGCGCAGGACCGCGCGCTGGCCGATCGCATTGCCCTGCTCTCCGCCGATCCGGGCGCGGGCGCCGCGCTCGACGATGCCCTTGCCGCGCAGGACGCGGTGCGCTGGTGCCGCGAGTGGGCCGACGAACTGGTCCGCGAAGCATCGGGCGATCCATCGCACCGCTGAACCGCCGCCAAAGCTAAATCATCCGTCCCGCTTCCGGTCCCATATCGGCGAAGAAGCGCGCCATGGCATCCGCCGCGCCATCGGTCAGTTCGATGAAGGCGCGGCGGCGATCGGCTTCGTCTTCCACCCGGCGCAGCAGCCCGGCATCGGTCATCTGGCCGATCCACCGCAGCGCCGTGGTGGGCGGCACGCCCGAGGCAATGCACAGCGACGTGACCGAAACGCGCGCATGTTCAGCCCGCGCGGCGGTGAGATCGAGCAGGATGTCCCAAGCCGGATCGGCAAAAAGATCGGCGTCGAAAAAGCGCGCCCGCGCCTGGCGTTGGCGGATGATGCCGCGCACCAGCCGGGGATCGGGCAGCGCGGGGCGCGTGGCCCGGCGCAGCCGGCCGGCATCGGCATCGTCCGCCCCGGCGGCGCCATCCCCGCGGAACGGACGCCTGGGCGCGGCCAGCGAATGGGCCTGGCCATCAAGCGGATCCACCACCGGCCCGGAGGGTGCCAGCCCTTCCAGCCGTTCCGCGATCCGCGCCACCTGCTCGCTCAACCGCAGCAGCATCAGGCGGTCTTCCTCGGACAATTCGCGCAGGCCATGTGCGCGGACATCGGCCAGCACGCGGCCCAGCGCCACCACCCGTTCGGCACGCGCCGGATCGACCAGGATCTGCGGGCGCGACTGGTCCATGCAGGCAAAGACATCGTCCAACGCGGCGACGCTGGTCGACACCACCAGATGCGCGCGCGCCTGCGCCGCGCGCAGATCGAGCCGTGACAGCGCGGCCAGTTCCGCCCCGCTTACGTGCGGGCAATCGACCAGCACCACCGCGCCCAGCGGCCGTGCATCATCCGCAAGCAAGCCGGCCAGCCCCGCCGCCTCCACCACGCGAAACCCCGCCGCCGTCGCATCGTCGCGCATCTGGGCGCGCACGTGCGCACGATCGGCGAAAACGGACAGCGCCAACGCCACCGGCAATCCGGCGATCGCATCGGCGGGCGCGCCATAGGCGAAATCAGCTTGCGGCATAGAAAATCCCACTCCAGTTCGGACTTCGAACATGAGTAGAACAAAAAAGGTTCAAGTCAAGAATGCTTGTTCCACCGGCGTTCCTACGCCAGCCACCCCGCCAGT
>JADLHU010000109.1 GCA_020848655.1 Novosphingobium sp. | reverse complement strand
GCACATCGCTGTCGCGCGCGCATCTGCGTCAATGGACCGAGGCCCTGGGCCGGACCGTTCTTCCCGAATTCCTGCCTGACAATGTGCTGGTCGCTCATCCCGACATGCTCGCATGGTGGATCCCGACTACAACGCCTTCCCCTTCGCCATTGCGGACGGTCAGCGGCGGCCCCGGTATTCGACCGTTCCCGACCCGGAAACCATCGGAATCAACCGCCTTCAACTGCAGTACAAGGGGCGCACAGCGACACTGACGCTAGGCAGGCAGCGGATCAACCTCGACGATCAGCGCTGGGTCGGCTCGGTCGGCTGGCGGCAGGACGAGCAGACCTTCGACGCGGTGCGCGCCGAGGCGAAGTTCGGCCCGGTCAGCCTGGATGGCACGTATGCGATCGGCCAGCGCACCATCTTCGGCATCGATGCCGGGCCGCGCCAGTCCTACGACGGCAACTTCATCCTGGCGGGCGCGGCGGTGAAGGTCGGGCCGGTGAACGTGAAGGGCTTCGCCTATGTGCTCGACTATGACGAGGCGATCGCCTTCGCCAACAGTTCGAAGACGTTCGGCGGGCGGGCCACGGCGGTGTTTCCGCTTTCGCCCAAGGTGAAGCTGAACCTTGTCGCCAGCTATGCGCGGCAGTGGGACAACGGCCGCAATCCGGTGAACTATGCCGCCGATTTCGCCAATGCCGAAGCCGGGGTGACGATCAAGGGGCTGACGCTGACCGGTGGCTGGGAACTGCTGGGCAGCGATGCCGATGCGGCGGGCGGTGCCGGCCGCGCGGTGCAGACGCCGCTGGCGACGCTGCACAAGTTCGATGGCTGGGCCGACCTGTTCCTGACCACGCCGGCCAAGGGGTTGCAGGATCTCTATGCCGGCGCGGCCTACAAGTTCGATGGGGTGAAAGCGCTGCCGGGCCTGAACGCGGCGGTGACCTGGCACAAGTTCGACAGCGACGTGGGCGACGTGAACTACGGGCACGAATGGGACGCCAGCCTGGGCTTCAAGCTGGGCCAGTTCGCGGTGCTGGCCAAATACGCCAATTACCAGGCCAAGGCCTTCGGCACGGATACCGAGAAGTTCTGGCTCCAGGCGGAATTCTCTTACTGATCGCGATCCTCCCCCGGCCGGGGGAGGATCATACCGATTGCTGCACTGCAAAAATCGCTTGCCGCAGGGGTGGCGAATCGGTTACACCAATGGCTCAGCGATGATGCGCCGTCCAACGTCGGACGAACCAGCGCCGCCGCTGCTCATTTTTTCACCGTGTGGCAATGGAGCCGCCCGATCTGATCCTTCCGGGATCATGTCGAGGCGGCTTTTTCGTGTTGCGCGTTTGGCGATGGAGACGCGACGTGAATGCGCCGATGAGTTTTGAAGGAGCCGCCCGCCCCGCGGGCACGCGCGAACGGCTGGTGGTGATCGGCAACGGCATGGCCGGGTGCCGCGCGGTGGAGGAAATCCTTGCCCGCGATCCCGCCCGCTATGCGGTCACCATCTTCGGCGCGGAGCCGCGGGTGAACTACAACCGCATCATGCTGTCGCCGGTGCTGGCGGGCGAGAAGACCTTCGACGACATCGTCATCAACACCGCCGCCTGGTATCAGGACAACGGCATCGCGCTGGTCGCGGGCGATCCGGTGGTGGCGATCGACCGCGAAAAGCAGGTCGTGATCGCCCAGTCCGGCCGCAGCGAACCGTATGACCGGCTGCTGATCGCGACGGGGTCCGATCCCTTCATCATCCCGGTGCCCGGCCACGATCTGGCCGGCGTCGTCACCTTCCGCGATCTCGACGATGTGGAGCGGATGCTGGCGGCGGCCGAAAAGGGCGCGCCCGATGGCGGCAAGGGGCGCGCCGTGGTGATCGGCGGTGGCCTGCTCGGGCTGGAGGCAGCGCATGGTCTCTCGCTTCGGGGAATGCAGGTCACCGTCGTTCATCTGATGCCCACGCTGATGGAGCGCCAGCTTGATGAAGCGGCGGGCTGGCTGCTGAAGGCCGAACTCGAACGGCGCGGCCAGACGATCCTGACCGGCGGCGATACCGGTGAAATCCTGGGCGAGGGCGGCCACGTTACCGCCGTGCGGCTGAAGGACGGGCGCGAACTGCCGGCCGACATCGTCGTCATGGCGGTGGGCATCCGCCCCGCCACGGGCCTGGCCAAGGCGGCCGGGCTGGACGTGGAGCGCGGCATCCTGGTCGATGATCACATGGTCACGTCCGATCCCGCGGTGCTGGCGGTGGGCGAATGCGTGCAGCATCGCGGCGCCTGCTATGGCCTTGTCGCGCCGCTGTGGGACATGTGCCGCGCGCTGGCCGATCACGCCACCGGCGCGCCTTCGGGCTATGCCGGATCGGTAACCTCAACCAAACTTAAGGTTTCGGGAATCGACCTGTTTTCGGCCGGCGATTTCTCGGGCGGCGACGGGGCCGAGGACATCGTGATGCGCGATGCCGCGCGCGGCGTCTACAAGCGCGTCGTGGTCAAGGAAAACCGGCTGGTCGGCGCGGTGCTCTATGGCGATACCGCCGATGGAAGCTGGTATTTCGATCTGCTGAAGAAGGGCGAGGATATTTCCGATATCCGCGAGGCGCTGATCTTCGGGCAGGCCTTCGCGTCCGGGGGTGCGCTCGCGGACCCTAACGCCGCCGTTGCCGCCCTTTCGGATGATGCCGAAATCTGTGGCTGCAACGGCGTTTCCAAGGGCGCGATCGTCCAGACCATTCGCGAAGGCGCGTGCAGCCTCGATGCGGTGCGATCGCAGTGCAAGGCTTCGGCCAGTTGCGGTTCGTGTACCGGGCTGGTCGAAAGCCTGCTGGCGCTGACGCTGGGTGACGATGTGCAATCGGGGCCGAAGTCGGTGTGCAAGTGCACCAGCTTTACCCACGACGACGTGCGCCGCCTGATCGTGGAAAAGGAACTGCGGGCGATCCCGCAGATCCTGCAGGAACTGCACTGGACCACGCCCGATGGCTGCGCTTCGTGCCGCCCGGCGCTGAATTACTACCTGCTGTGCGCCTGGCCCGGCGAATACGAGGACGACCAGAAGAGTCGCTTCGTCAACGAGAGGATGCACGCCAATATCCAGAAGGATGGCACCTATTCGGTGGTGCCGCGCATGTGGGGTGGGATCACCAGCCCGAAGGACCTGCGCGCCATTGCCGACGTGGTGGAAAAATACGATGCGCCGATGGTCAAGGTCACGGGCGGCCAGCGGCTCGACATCTTCGGCATCAGGAAGGAAGACCTGCCCGCCGTCTGGGCCGATCTCAATGCCGCCGGCATGGTTTCGGGCCACGCCTATGGCAAGAGCCTGCGCACGGTGAAGACTTGCGTCGGGTCCGAATGGTGCCGCTTCGGCACGCAGGATTCGACCGGGCTGGGCGTGAAGATCGAACGGATGACCTGGGGATCGTGGATGCCCCACAAGTTCAAGATCGCCGTTTCGGGCTGCCCGCGCAATTGCGCCGAGGCGACGATCAAGGATTTCGGCGTGGTCTGCGTCGACAGCGGCTATGAACTGCATGTCGGCGGCAATGGCGGCATCAAGGTGCGCGCCACCGACCTGCTCTGCAAGGTGGCGACCGAGGCGGAGGCGATGGATGTCTGCGCCGCGTTCATCCAGCTTTACCGCGAACAGGCGCACTATCTGGAACGCACCGCGCCGTGGATCGAGCGGGTCGGCCTGGACCATGTGAAGGCCGGCCTGTTCGATACGCCCGATGCGGTGACACGGCTTGCCGCGCGGTTCCGCCATTCGCAGCAGTTCATGCAGGACGATCCCTGGGCCAAACGCGCCGCCGGCGAGGACGCCGAACTGCACCAGCACCTGGCCGAAGTGCGCCCCCTGGAGTTCGTATCATGATCGGTAACTGGCTGGACATCGGTCCCGTGGACCAGATCGCCCCCGGCAACGCGCGCACCCTGCCGGTGCGCGGGGGCGCGGAAATCGCCGTGTTCCACACGCTCGACGGCAATTTCTACGCGCTCGTCAACGCGTGCCCGCATAAGCAGGGGCCCTTGTCGCAAGGCATCGTCCACGGCACCGTCGTCACCTGCCCGCTGCACAACTGGAACATCTCGCTCAAGACCGGCGAGGCGCTGGGCGACGACAAGGGCTGCGTGCCGACGATTCCGCTGAAGGTGGATGCGGGCCGCATCTATCTGCTGCGCGAGGCCGTCGTCGGCCGCCGGGCCGCCTGAGCGCGATGGCGCCCGTCCGCACCACGTGCGCCTATTGCGGCGTCGGCTGCGGCATCGCCGCGACGGTGACGGGCGAGCGCTCGGTACGGATCGCGGGCGATGCCGCGCATCCCGCCAATTTCGGCAAGCTGTGCTCCAAGGGCACGCACCTGGGCGAGACGGTGGGGCTGGACGGCCGCCTGCTCCACCCGATGATCGGGGAACGCCCGGCGGGCTGGGACGAGGCGCTCGATCTCGTCGCGGCGCGGATGCGCGATTGCATTGCCGAGCACGGGCCGGACAGCGTGGCGTTCTATGTCTCCGGGCAACTGCTCACCGAGGACTACTACGTCGCCAACAAGCTGATGAAGGGCTTCGTCGGCAGCGGCAACATCGATACCAATTCGCGCCTGTGCATGGCCAGCGCCGTCGCCGCGCACAACCGCGCCTTCGGCGAGGACGTGGTGCCGTGCACCTATGACGATCTCGACGCGGCGGACCTGATCCTGCTGGTCGGATCGAACACCGCGTGGTGCCACCCGGTGATCTGGCAGCGCATCGAAAAGGCGCGCGCCGAACGCGGCGCCAAGCTTGTCGTCATCGATCCGCGCCGCACCGAAACGGCCGAGCAAGCGGACCTGCATGTCGCGATTGCGCCCGATGGCGACGTGCCGCTGGTCGCCGCGCTGCTGGCGGACATGCGCGATCGAGGCCTGGTGGACGAAGCGTTCCTGGCCGAGCAGGTGGACGTGCCCGAGGGGTTCTGGGACAGCCTTTCCCCCTCCCGCTTGCGGGAGGGGTCAGGGGAGGGCCTGTTGCTTTCTGGCGCGGCAGGCAGGCAGGCCCTCCCCCAGCCCCTCCCGCAGGCGGGAGGGGAGCTGGACGAGACCTTCATACGCCTTGCCGATCTGGTCGCCGCGCATCCGCGCATGGTCACGCTGTTCAGCCAGGGCGCGAACCAGTCGGTCGTGGGCACCGACAAGGGCAACGCGATCATCAATCTCCACCTCGCCACCGGGCGCATCAACCGCGCCGGGGCGGGGCCGTTCTCGATCACCGGCCAGCCCAATGCCATGGGCGGGCGCGAGGTGGGCGGGCTGGCCAACATGCTGGCCTGCCACCTTGGCTTTTCGGAAAGCGAGCGCGCCGATGTTTCCGCCTTCTGGAACACCGGCCGGCTTTGCGCCGGGCCGGGCCTGAAGGCGGTGGACATGTTCCGCGCGATCCACGATGGCCGGATCAAGTTCCTGTGGGTCATGGCCACCAATCCCGCCGTGTCGATGCCCGATGCCGGCTTCGTGCGCGCGGCGCTGGCGCGCTGCCCCACGGTGGTCGTCTCCGATGTCATGGCCGATACCGATACCGGCCGCTTCGCCCATGTCCGCCTGCCCGCGCTGGGCTGGGGCGAAAAGGACGGCACCGTCACCAATTCGGAGCGCCGCGTCAGCCGCCAGCGCGCGCTGTTCGCGCCTCCGGGCGAAGCCCGCGCCGACTGGGCGATCCTGTGCGATGTGGCGGCGCGGCTGGGCTGGGGCGATGCCTTCGCCTTCGCTTCGCCCGCCGCCGTCTGGCGCGAATATGCGGCGATGACCGCGCTGGCCGCGCGCCACGGCAAGCTGCTCGACCTGACCGCGCAGGCCGCGCTGGACGATGCCGCCTATGATGCGCTCGAACCTTTCGTGTGGGGCGGGGCCTTTCCGCTCGCCGGTCGTTTCCCGACGCCATCGGGCAAGGCGCGGCTGGTCGCCTGCGCGCCGCCGGTGGCCGAAGCGGTGGACGCGGCGTTCCCGCTGCGGCTCAACACCGGGCGCTACCGCGATCAGTGGCACACGATGACGCGCACGGGCCTGTCGCCCACGCTGTCGCAGCACCGGCGCGAGCCGCTGCTGGAAGTCCATCCGCGCGATGCGGCTGATGCGGGGCTGGCCGATGGCGGGCTGGCCCGCGTGGTGACGGCGGCGGGCGCGGCGGTGTTCCGAGTGTCCGTCAGCGACGGGCAGCGGCGCGGCGATCTTTTCGTGCCGATGCACTGGACCGATGTGATGGCCGGCGAAGGGCGCAGCAATCGCCTGCCGGGCCAGGGCGTCGATCCCATCTCGGGCCAGCCCGGTTTCAAGAACACGCCCGCGCGTGTGGAACCGGTCACGCCCGAATGGCGCGCCTTCCTGGTGACGCGCGACATGCCCGAACTGGCCGGCCTGCTGTGGTGGACGCGCGGGCGCGTGGCCCGGGGCTGGCTGTGCGAACTGGCCGGCATGGGCGCGCTCGATGCCGAAGCGCTGCTGCCGCCGGGCGAGCGGATCGAGGCGGCCGATCCCGCGCGCGGCATGCGGCGGATCGCGGTGCGCGATGCGGGCGGCGCGCTGGTCGCGGCGCTTTATGGAACGCGCAGCGGCCAGTTGCCGGGGCGCGACTGGGCGGCGGCGCAGCTTGGCGATGCGGGGGCGAGCGCGCTGGAACTGCTCGCGGCGCGGCCCAGGACACCCGCGCCCGATCGCGGCCCGATCGTGTGTATCTGCCACGGCGTCGGCGAAAAGGACATCGCGGCGGCGGCCACGGCCGGGGCGCACAGCGTCGAGGCGATCGGCTGCGATACGCGCGCCGGCACCAATTGCGGCAGTTGCCGGCCGGCGATCGCCCGGCTGCTGGCGGCCACCCTGGCGAATGAAAGGCAAGGGGCGGAATGAGCGATTTTCCCAATGGCAGCGTCTGGCTGGTCGGCGCGGGGCCGGGCGATCCCGAACTCCTGACGCGCAAGGGCGAACGGCTGATCGGCATGGCCACCACGGTGTTCTACGATGCGCTGGTCGGGCCGGGCATTCTCGATCTGGCGGCGCCGGCGGCGCGGCTGGTCCATGTCGGCAAGCGGTCGGGGCGTCATTCGAAGGACCAGCGGACGATCGACCGGCTGATCGTCGACGCGGCGCTGGCGGGTGAGCGCGTGGTGCGGCTGACGGGCGGCGATCCGGCGATCTTCGGGCGGGCGACCGAGGAACTCGACGCCTGCCGCGCCGCCGGCGTGGCGGTGCGCATCTGCCCCGGCGTCACCGCCGCCAGCGCGGCGGCGGCCAGCCTTGGCGCGTCGCTGACCTTGCGCGGGCTGGCCCGCAAGCTGACCTTCGTGACCGCCCAGGCGCGCGCCGGCGAGGCGCTGGCGCTCGACTGGGAGCGGCTGGCCGATCCCGATGCCACGCTGGCGGTCTACATGGGCAAGGCGGCGGCGGGCGAAGTCTCGGCCCGGCTGATCGCGGCGGGGCTGCCCGGCGATACGCCGGTGGCGCTGGTCGAAAGCGCCAGCCTGCCCGATGAACGCGTGTTCCGCACCCGGCTGGACCTGCTGGAACTGACCAGCAAGGCCGCGCTGGGCGACGGCCCGGCGCTGCTGCTGATCGGCGCGGCGCTCGCCCCGGAGAAACCCGCGGTCGCGTTGCCCGGTTCGGCCCGCGCTCCTACCCCAGCAGGCGCCTGGCGATAGCGCGCACGTCATCGGCCATGTCGGGCCGTTCGAGCGCGAGCGCCAGCGTCGCTTCGACGAAGCCGGTCTTCGATCCGCAATCGAAGCGGCGGCCGGCGAAGGTCACCGCGTGGAACGGCTGCGCGCCGATCATCCGCGCCATCGCATCGGTCAACTGGATCTCGCCGCCCGCGCCCT
>JADLHU010000108.1 GCA_020848655.1 Novosphingobium sp. | reverse complement strand
AGCGCCTCATAACGGTCAGCAAGATCAAAGAAACCGGGCTGTCCTGCCATCATCGCCTCCGCCGTAACGTGAGCGAAGTGAATCAAATCCACCCATCAAAGGCCAGAGTTTTTCGAGGCGTCCAACTGTTGACGAGTGCCTTACCAAATTCCGATTTCTCCGCATAGGCATTGTCGAAATGCAGCGGGTGCGTGTTCATGGTCAGCAAGGTGAACCATATATTGTCGTTCTCGGTCACGGTCCGGCCGGGGCGATGTTCGTAGATATCGCCGATCGTGAAGTCTTCATAATATCGGCCGAAACTTTCCCGATAGCGTCCGGGCGCGATTTCCTGCATCGTGGCCACCATGGTCGGGTCTCCTTTTCTCAGATAATTGTGTCAGAATGCTCGTTGAGCATCGGAGCGACGAGGGATGGCCGTGCCGGCTCATCCGAAAAGCGAATGGGCGGGGCGATATGACGCCGTCCCTGCTCATCCTTGAGGATCATGTCGCGTGCGATGAGCTGCGGATCCTCCAATGCTTCCTTCAGATCGTTGACCGGCGCCCAGCCGACATCGAGGTTGCTGAGCATCTCGATGGCCTGGGCTTGCGTAAGGCCCCGGAACAGGTCTGACAGGAACGCGATCACCGGCGCTTGATGCGGACCTGGGCCTTGCTCGCACAGCGGAGCGAGGTCCATTCGGCCAAGGTGATCGAGCAATGTCCGTACGAACTTCGTTTCCTGCGCCGCAAGGACGATCTGCCGGCCATCCGATGTGTCGTAGACGTTGTAGAACGCGGCCCCGCCGGTGGTGCGCTCTTCCTTGACGACCGGAGCACGGCCTTGCGCCAAAGTCGGCCCCAGGACGTTGAGCGTGGCCCCGACGAGGGCGTCCTGCATGGAAATGTCGATATAGTCCCCGCGCCCCGTCCTTTCGCGGGCGAGGAGCGCCATCAGCACGCCGGCAAGGCCCTGCAGACCGGCCAGCACATCCGCGGTCGGAATCGCCGGCAGGACCGGCCGGCCATTGTCACCGATGTTGCAGCTCAACAGCCCGGCCACCGCCTCGATGGCCAGATCATGCGCCGGCCGGCCGACATTCGGTCCGGTCTGGCCGAATGCCGAGATCGAGCAATAGACGATCCGGGGATTGCGGGCGCGAATAATGTCCTGACCGATGCCGAGACGCGATGCGACGCCGGGCCGGAAGCTTTCGACGAAGACATCCGCCGATTCGACGAGGTGCAGCAGCGTGTCCCGTTGGGCCGGATCCTTGAGGTCCAGCACGATGCTTTTCTTGCCGCGGTTAAGATTGCGGAAGAATACCGTGTGCGGCCCATCGGACAGGCCGATGTGCCGGCCGGGATCGCCTTCGCCCGGTGCTTCGATCTTGATGACCTCTGCGCCATGATCGGCCATCGACAATGTCAGATAAGGTCCGGGCAGGAAATTGGACAAGTCGAGAACCCGAATTCCCGCAAGCTTCATGACAGCGCCTTCCCGTCGATCCACCCGGCAATCACGGCCGCAACATCATCGCTGTTGGTTTCGAGCATCATGGCGTGGCCATTGCCGTGAACGCCATGATCTTCGAGACGCAGGTGTTCCACGTCGGCTCCCGCCTGCGCCAGGAAATCGACGGTTCCGTGATTATCCATCGCCATCCACGAGGCTTCCGCGGTCACCACGACGATCGGGAAACCGGTAAGGTTGGGAAGTTGCCGGGCCGGCTCGCGCTGGATCAGGCACGCTACCGTACCATCCCTGACCGGCGCCTTCTCGACCAGATCGAGGTCTTCGGGAGTGGCGGCCGGCGGGTCGAACCGAAGCGGTGCGGCCGTCAGGCCCCAGGCCAGCTTGCCGCCGGCTCTTTCGGTGAAGGGCGGCCCCACTGGCTCCACTGCGACGATTGCTTTCACGAGATCGGGGCACGCGTCAGCCAGAAGCCAGCCCGTGGGACCGCCCGCGGAATGCGTGAGCAGGATCGCCGGGCCGATCGCGGCGAGCATTTCCACGCCGGCATGCCGCGTATCCTTGTGGGCCTGCGCCATGTCGGCCTGCGCCGGGCCGGCGCTGGCCAGGAAATGATCGAAGGCCGGATCGCCGAGATGCCCGGCACCGGGCCACTTATTGTGGAGGCGGGCCTGGGGATAGCGCTCGGGGTGCTCTTCGGGCTTGCAGAACATTTCCTCCAGAAATGCTGTCGGCAAGAGCGGACTCATCGGTCCCAGCGCTTCGGGGTGGAACGGTGAGCGCCCATGGCCCGGGCGATCCACCACGTAGACGGCATAGCCCTGGCGCACGAACCAGTGTGCCCAGCCTTCCCGGCCATCGGCCGTTCCGAGAAAATCCAGGCCCTGCCCGCCGCCGCCGTGGATCATCACGATGGGCAGGGGATGGCGCAGATCGGCCGGGATCCAGTATTCGACATACATCTGGCCGCGCATGACCGGTCCGGCCGGCGTATCGAGGCGTTGGCCACCCACCCAGAAAAAGCCCTGGGCGGCCAGCGCCAGTGAGGGCCGCCCAGCCGCATGCAGGGCCTGCGGACGAAAATCCCGGTTCATGGCGCGCTCCTCGTCATGCGGCATGGCTGCTCAGCAGCGGCGGCGTTTCAAGCGTCTTGGTGAACATCAGCCGTTCGAAGCAGAACTCCTTGTCGTCCCGCATTCGGCGACACATCTCCAATGCTTCGGCCAGGGCCTGCCCGCCGCCGTTCGCGTGATAGATGAGCTGCTTGTTGCGCGCGGCCTGCGGCGAGGCGCGATTGACGAAGGCATCCTTGCGCGCGTCGCTGTAGCGATCCAGCACTTCGTCGTCGGCCCCTTCCAGGATGACCGAGGCGAGGGCCGGAATAAGCGCATAGCTATCGAACAATCCCGATGTCAGGCCAAGGCCGCCGGTCGGGTTGGTGGAGTGGGCTGCGTCGCCGGCCAGCACCACGCGCCCTACCCGATACTTTTCGGCGGAGCGCTGGTGCATCCGGTAGGGCGACACGGCATCGACCTTGTAGTCATCGGCATGAGGCAGGATTTTCGAGTAGAAGCTGGGCAGGCGCTCCATGACGCCTTCCTCGGGAAGGCTGGCATCTTCCATGTAAGTGCAGCGCCACAGGCCGTCGCGATCGATCTGGGCGATGATCGCGCCGTATTCTTCGTCGATCATCAGGGTCGAACGGGCATATCCGTACTGGGTGAAATCATAATACAGGTTGGTCGCGATGAAGCGTTCGGGCCAGGTGAACCCTTCGAAATCCAGCCCCAGGCTTTTCCGGACCGCGCTGCCGGCGCCATCGGCGCCGATGACCCATTTGGCGCGGAGTTGTCTTGTGCCCCCTTCGCCTTCGACATGGGCGGTGACGCCATCGGCATCCTGATCCAGTCCGACGAAACGCTGGCCGAATTCGACCGTGGCGTTGGAGAAGCGTTCCAGGTGCCGCCGCACAATGCCGGCCATCAGGTGCTGGCCCAGATGCATGTTGTAGGGATGCTGCACCCGACCTTCGAGCACGGTCAGGTCATAGGCGATGCTTTCGCCCGTCTTCTTGACCAGATAGGTGTAGTCCTGCTTCTTGAAGCCGATGCCCAGGCAGTCATCCAGAACGCCAAGGCGATCCAGCCCTTCCAGCACCGACCAATGATAAACCGGTGCGCGCGGCGACTTTACGATGTCCGGTTCTGCCTCGATAAGGTGGACGCTGACACCCGCCTGCGCGAGACCAAGCGCATTCACGAAGCCGGTGGGACCGCCGCCCACTATGATGACATCAAGCATTGATAGCCTTTCCAAGGATAGTCAGAACGGGCGCAAGCTCCAGGATCTTCCGGCTGCGATGTCCGTGCGCGCGGCTGGCAGTGCCACTTTCCGCGCGTGCGAACATCAATTTCCCAAAGCGCATCTCAAGTCCTCGTGCGTGAACATCACCGAGACGCGATGGGGGCATCCAGTGCGACAAGGAACGCCGACAGGTCCGCATCGAACCGTTCGGCTTCTTCCCAGAACGGCATATGGCCCGACGCCTGGTAGACACGGCTCTGCGCGTGCGCCACGAAGCGCTGCGTGTTTTCGCTCATGGCGGGCAGATTGATCTGGTCCATAGCGCCATGGATGGTAAGCACGGGAACCGAAAGCCGCTCAAGCGTCTGCTGATAGGGGGCCGGCCGGCCGGACAAGGCGCTGCGCACGGCGGGCGGGGTCATGACGTTATAGGCCAGCATCGTCGCCAGTTCCCGTTCCGAGAGCGGAGCCGCCGCGCAGGCCGCCAGCAGGGCCTCGGTCGCCGCGATATTCTCGGCAAGCTCGTGGGCATTCGCCATGCGCCGCAACAGGGGCGCAGCCGAACCCATGACATCGGCCCGGTCGGTCGATGTTGCCGCGACCATGATCAGTCCGCTGATGAGACCGTCGGTCTTCTCTGTCAGGAAGTCGAGCGCCACGCGGCCGCCGTATGACCAGCAGACCAGCACTGGCTTGTGCAAGCCGGCCACGTCGATGACGGCTTCCACTTCCGCGGCCCAGCGGGCCGGATCGCGGAAGTACGAAGGATCTGCCGGCTTGTCCGACATGCCATGCCCGCGCAAATCGTATGTCACGAGGCGATGCTGCTGCGCGAGCGGCCCGGTGACCTGACGCAGCCAGGCGAGGCTCGATTGCGAATAGCCATGAATGAACAGGACATCGCGCCCGCCACCGCGGCGATCATGGTCCTGAACCGCGATCGACAGGCCATCGGGGGTCTTTGCCGTCAGCGAACGATAACGCAGCGTGCGCCCCAGTATCTCGGTTTCCACCATCATGCCGCGGCCCGTGCGACGGGCGAGGCAGGCGGCCGGCCCACGAACGCATTGTCGATCAATTCGCGCAACGGTTCGGCAACCAGCGGTGCGGGGTTGTAGTATGGGTTGGTAAGCGCCAGTCCAATGACCTTGGCCAGGCCGTCCTCGGGCATGCCGATGTCACGCAAGGCCGTTTGCGCGCCGACCGCGACAAGCAGGTCGTAAAGTCCGCGCGGGGCGTCCGGCACGGCCATCGCACGGGCTATGCGCTCCATGGCCTCGGGCGCGGCGGCCGCGTTGTACGCCGCCGCGTGAGGCAGCACGATGGCGTGCGTTTCTGCGTGCGGCAGGTTGAACGTGCCGCCCAGCGTGTGACAAAGCTTGTGATGGAGCGCCATGCCGACCGATCCCAGGATGACACCGCCAAGCCAGGCTCCGTAAAGCGCATCGCCGCGCGCCTCGATATTGCCGGGATCGCGAACCACGATCGGAAGGCTTTTCGCCAGTGCCCTGATGCCTTCTTCGGCCATGAGCGAGACCAGAGGATTGGCTGTCTCGCTGTAGAGCCCTTCGACGCAATGAGCGATCGCGTTGAGGCCGCTGACCCCGGACAACGCGGCCGGCAGCCCCAGTGTCAGCAAGGGATCGTAGATCGCCACGCGCGGCAGCACCACGGGATCGCGGCCGGTGCGCTTTACGCCGTCTTCGGTCAGCCCCCAGATCGGCGTCATTTCCGATCCGGCATAGGTAGTGGGAACGGCAACGATCGGCAGACCCGTGCGCAGCGCTATCGCCTTGGCCAGGCCTGTCGTCGATCCGCCACCCACGGCCACCAGGCCCGTCACGCCCAGGCCTTCGGCAACCGCGACCGCTTCGTCGACCACCGGCACCGGAACGTGCATCACGGCCCCGGCATGGACGCCGGCGCAAAGATCGCCAAGCTTTTGCGCCGCCTGCTCGGCAAGCTGCGCCTGCTGGGGCGTGGCCAGGACAAGGAACCGCGTTGCGATCCGCGCCGCCTCGGCCCGCACCTGGTCGAACGTTCCCGCGCCGAACACCACGCGGGTCGGCAACGGTTCATAAATGAAAGCTTGCATGAGACCCCGCACGCTTGACCGGCAGGGCAGGCCCGCCGGTCTTGATGGCATTTCAAGCCAGAACGAACGGATCGTTCAGCGCGCGCTCGATCTCGGCCTTCTGGGATCTGAACTGCGGAGAAACCTGCAGTTCCTGGCCCAGCTTGTCCGCCGGCTCGTCGACATCGAAGCCCAGCGAATGCGTCGCCTCGAACAAGGCGCCCCCGGGCGTGCGCACGTAGATCGACTGGAAATAGCCCCGGTGCTTGCGATCGGAGAAATCGGTCAGGCCAAGCCCCTCGACTTCGGCCTTCACCTGATCCTGGACATCGAGACTGGGCACGCCGAATGCCCCGTGGTGAATCATGCCTTCGCCGTAGAACCAACTGCCCGGCCGGGCGTCGGGCTGGTGATTCACGTCAATGATCTTGGCGACTTCGCCGCCATCGACCGCGTAACGGGTGAAAGAGCCGTCCGTGCCAAGCGGGGTATAGTTCCAGGCTTCTTTCATGAAGAAGTCCATGTCCTCGGTGTCTCGCGTCAGCACCGTCCAGTTATGGAAGCCGCGAATGGCGTATTCCGGTGGAATGCCGCCGCCGACAAACGGCTTGCGCAGATCGTTCGGCTCTTCGATCAGTTCGAAGGTCAGGTTGCAATCGGGATGCTCGAACTGAAGGATCCTCGCGCCGAAACGCTCGTAATCCTTGGTGATGGTCACGCCTCGCTCGGTCAGCCGTTCCTTCCAGTAGGTATTGGCGCCGAGCGGAACCGAGTAGCAGCACAGATCGATCTGGCCGGAACCGCGCTTGGCCTTGCGCCCGTCGCGACGGAACGGGAAGGCGGTGGTCAGCGTGCCGGCGTCGCCGGTATCGTTGCCGAAATAGAGATGATAGATCGGCGCCGAGCCATCGTAGAGCAGCGTCTGCTTGACCAGGCTCATGCCCAGGGTCTTGTAGAACAGATCCACGTCCCCCTGCGCCGATCCCGTGCATAGCGTGATATGGTGCAATCCACCGATACGATCCGACATACTGCTCTCCAAACGGCAAAACGATTATCGCAAAACTTGACCGTACAAGTATGTCGTCGGGTAAGACCCGTGTCAAGCCTTCTGCCCGCCCTTGAGGGCATTCCAGCGTCGAAGGGCCATCGTCGATCTGCGCCGACCTGTCGGGAGAAGGGCGGGCCGACAGTCACGATTCGCCGCTGCTTGCCCCGTCACGATGAGGCTGGAGAACCGGAGCGCGGCTTGCTAGGCTGGAGGCATGGCGAACGACACGAAATGACGGAAAGAAAAACCATGTCCTCCCGAAAAGATGGCTCTCCGCCGCTTTACAAACTGGTCGTTCGCGCGCTCCAGTCGGAAATCGTTTCGGGGATCTATCCGGTCGGCACCCAATTACCATCCGAAGCCGCGCTGCGCGAACGCTTCGGCATCAGCCGCCACACGGTTCGCGAGGCGCTTCGCTCGCTGCGCGATGCGGGTCTGGTCGAATCCCACCAGGGTCTTGGCACGGTGGTTCTCAGCCCCGGAATTGACCAGACATATGTTCACCAGATCGATTCCATAAGCGACCTGTTCGATGTCAATGTCGAAACGCGATATGGGCCGGTCAACGGCAAGCTCGTGCGCCTTCCTGCCGGCCTGTCCAAGAAGATCGGCGTGTCTGAAGACCAGACATGGATCCGCATCGACGCCTTGCGCTTTCAGTCGGGAGAGCCTTCGCCGTTGTGCCAGACCGAGATCTATGTCGCGTCGCGCTTCGCGGGCGTCGGCCGCCTGATGAGCCGTCACAAAGGCTCGGTCTACCGCCTGATCGAAACCATCTATGGCGAAACGATCGAGGAAGTGAAGCAGGAGGTGCGCGGGTTCAAGGCCAGGAAGGGCGAGAACGAAGCCATCAACCTGCAGGAGGGCGATGCCGGGATCGTGATCGAGCGCGTGTTTCGCATTTCTTCGGACAACGAAGTGGCGATCGTCAGCCTCAATCGATACCCGGCAGACCGCTTCAGCCTGTCGCTGGTGCTGAAAAAGCAGCGCGCCTGAACCCCGGCGCGGCGCTTGCGCGGCTGCGATCAGGCAAACAGCCCGCCCCGGCTCAGATCGCTGGCAACGCGCCGCAGCGCTGGCAGCAGCCGCGATCGCAGATCGGCCATCGACAGCCGGGCGGCCTGTGTGCCGATGTTCAACGCGGCGACGACCTGCCCGCCCTGGCGGATCGGCACGGCCACAGAACGTAACCCGGCTTCGAGTTCCTGATCGACGATCGCATAGCCCTGCTCGGCCACGGTCGAGAAAATCCGCAGCAGCGATTTCGGATCCGTCTCGGTCTTTTCGGTGAGCGCGACGAGGTGGGTGCGCCGCAAGTAGGCTTGCTGTTCCGGTAGCGGTTGTCCAGACAACAGCACGCGCCCCATCGACGTGGCGTAAAGCGGCAGGCGGCTTCCCGCCCTGAGCGCGATCGACATGATCCGCGATGCTTCGGCACGCCCGACGTAATAGACTTCATCGTCTTCCCGAACGCCGAGCGAGCAGGATTCGCCGATCTGGTCGCGCAGCGCGTCCAGCAGCGGCTGTGCGCGTTGGACCAGCGGGCTGGAGGAAAGATAGGCATAGCCGAACGCCAGCATTTTCGGGCGAAGGACATAGCTTTGGCCCACCTGCTCCGCATAGCCCAGGCGAACCAACGTGTGCAGGCAGCGCCGCACGGCGGGTCGGCTGAGGCCGGTTTCGCGGGTGATCTCGGCAATCCTGATTGGCCGTGCCCGTTCCGCAAAGCAGCGCATGACCGCGAGGCCACGAGCGAGCGAGGTCATGAATTCCGGATCGCCGTCCGCGTCCAGCAGCGTGCCAGCCTGCATGGCCATGCTCCAAAGTAACCGATTATCGGATAATAGCACGTTAATCGGTTGACTCAATCCGCCTGGCGCAACAGTCGTCGCTGCATCACGCATGGCGGGAAGGTTCAGCCAATGATCGACAAGTCCTTTGCCGACATCGGGGCGGCGGTCGCCGATATCTTCGACGGCGCATCGATCATGATCGGCGGCTTCGGGACCGCGGGCATGCCGGATGAACTGATCGACGCCCTGATCGCGCGCCAGGTCGGCGACCTCACGATCATCAGCAACAATGCCGGCAATGGCGAAGCCGGGGTGGCGGCCCTGATCAAGGCCGGCCGGGTCAGTAAAGTGATCTGCTCGTTCCCGCGGCAAAGCGATTCCCATCATTTCGACGCGCGCTATCGTGCCGGCGAAATCGAGCTGGAACTGGTGCCGCAGGGCAATCTCGCGGCCCGTATCCAGGCTGCGGGAGCCGGGCTGGGCGCGATCTTCACGCCCACGGGTTTCGGAACCCTTCTTGCCGAAGGCAAGGAAACGCGCACGATCGATGGGAAGGACTATGTGCTTGAATATCCGATCGGCGCCGATTTCGCCCTGATCAAGGCGCTGAAGGGCGACCGCTGGGGCAATCTGGTCTACAGCAAGACCGCGCGCAACTTCGGCCCGATCATGGCCATGGCCGCGAAGACGACCCTGGCGCAGGTATCACAAATCGTGCCGCTGGGCGCGCTTGATCCTGAAGTGGTGGTGACGCCGGGAATTTTCGTTCAGCGCGTCGTTGCCGTGGCCGCCGCTCCAGCCCCTGCCGGATCGGGAGAATCGCAATGAACCGCTTGAATCGTGAACAGATGGCGGCCCGCGTCGCCAGGGACATTCCCGAAGGCGCCTATGTGAATCTCGGTATCGGTTTGCCGACCCGCGTGGCGGACTTCCTGCCCGGGGATCGCGAAATCTTCCTGCAAAGCGAGAACGGCTTGCTGGGCATGGGGCCAGCGCCGGCGCCGGGCGAGGAAGACCCGGAACTGATCAATGCCGGCAAGCAGCCGGTGACACTGCTGGCGGGCGGCTGCTACTTCCACCATGCTGACAGTTTCGCGATGATGCGGGGCGGGCATCTCGATATCTGCGTGCTGGGTGCGTTCCAGGTTTCGACCCACGGTGACCTGGCCAATTGGCATACGGGCGAACCCGGCGCGATCCCAGCGGTCGGTGGCGCGATGGATCTGGCGATCGGGGCCAAGCGCACGCTGGTGATGATGGAACTGCTGACCAAGCAGGGCCAGAGCAAGCTGGTTGAGCAATGCACTTATCCGCTGACGGGCCTTAGATGCGTGTTGCGGGTCTATACCGATCTGGCCGTTTTCGATCTTGGCGCGGATGGCGCCCGTGTCGTGGAAATGGTCGACGGGCTTACCATTGATGACCTGAGCCGGCTTACCGGCCTGCCGCTCGCCCGGGCGGACCAGGCGCAAGCCATCTGAACTTATCGACAAGGCTGAATATCATGACCGACGCTTTCATCTGCGATGCCGCGCGCACCCCCATCGGACGTTACGGCGGCGGCCTTTCCCCGGTGCGCGCCGATGATCTGGGGGCGTTGCCGATCGCGGCCCTGCTGCGGCGGAACGAGGCGCTCGATCCGGCCGCCATCGACGAAGTGTTCCTGGGCTGCGCCAACCAGGCCGGCGAGGACAACCGCAATGTCGCGCGGATGAGCCTGCTGCTCGCCGGCGTGCCGCATGTCGTGCCGGGCGTCACGCTCAACCGGCTTTGCGCATCGGGCATGGAAGCGGTGGGCGCCGCAGCGCGCGCGATCCGCGCGGGCGAAATCGGCCTTGCGATTGCGGGCGGCGTGGAAAGCATGACGCGCGCGCCCTTCGTGATGGGCAAGACTGGCAGCGCCTTCGGCCGCGACCAGAAGCTCGAAGATACGACGATGGGCTGGCGTTTCGTCAACCCGGCGCTCGATGCGCTTTACGGGACCGAGACCATGCCGCGCACCGGCGAGAACGTGGCCCAGCAATATGGCATCTCCCGCGCCGACCAGGATGCCTATGCGCTGCGCAGCCAACAACGCGCCGTCGCCGCGCAGCGCAGCGGCTTCCACGCCGAAGAGATCATTCCCGTTGCGGTGCCCGGCAAGAAGAAGGGCGAGACGGGCGAGGTCTCGGTCGATGAACATCCCCGGGCCGATACCACGCTCGAAGCGCTTGCCCGGCTCAGGCCGCTGTTCGGCGCGGACGGTTCGGTGACCGCGGGCAACGCATCGGGGATCAACGATGGCGCCGCCGCTCTGTTCATCGCGAGCGAGGCCGCGGCGCGCGACCATCGCCTGACCCCGCGCGCGCGCATCCTTGGCATGGCATCGGCGGGGGTCGAGCCGCGCGTGATGGGGATCGGTCCCGTCCCGGCGACCGAAAAGCTGCTGAAACGCCTGGGGCTTACGATTGCGGACTTCGATGCCATCGAACTCAACGAAGCGTTCGCCAGCCAGTCGCTCGCCGTGCTGCGCGCGCTGGGCCTGCCGGACGATGCGCCGCATGTGAATGCCAACGGCGGCGCCATCGCGCTGGGGCACCCGCTGGGCATGTCCGGCGCGCGGCTTGTCATGACCCTGGTCCATCAACTGGAAAGGACGGGAGGCAGGCTGGGGCTGGCGACGCTGTGCATCGGCGTCGGGATGGGGCTGGCGATCGCGGTCGAGCGCGTCT
>JADLHU010000107.1 GCA_020848655.1 Novosphingobium sp. | reverse complement strand
CCTCGCAGCCTTCAACACCATGTTTTATATAGGAAATATAATGGTCAGGACAGCGAAATCAGCGCCTTACTTGGGAAATGTGGGTTTACAGCGTGCAGGACGGCGGCAGCGACTGGCGCATCCTGCGCGTGCTGGACGCCGCCACGGGCAAGCCGCTGGCCGATGAAGTGCGCTGGGCGAAGTTCACCGATCTGGCGTGGGTGGGCAGCGAGGGGTTCCTCTATTCGCGGTTTCCCGAGCCGAAGCAGGGGGAGGCGTTCCAGGCGCTGAACTATGACCAGGCGGTCTATTTCCACCGGATCGGCACCAGCCAGGCCGAGGACAGGCTGGTCTTCGCCACGCCCGACCATCCCGAACGCGGCCACACCGCGCAAGTGACGCAGGATGGCCGGCTTGCCATCATCTACAGTCATATCGGCACCGATGCGCGCTATGAACTGCATGTCATCGATCTGGCCGCGCGCGGTCGCGCCCGCTGGCAGGCACGGCCGCTGGTGACCGGTTTCGACCATGACTGGCGTCTGGTCGATGGCATGGGCCAGTCCTTGTGGTTCGTCACCAACCGGGATGCGCCGCGCTATCGCCTCGTCGCGATCGATCTGGCGCAGCGCAAGGCGCAGTGGCGCGAACTGGTCGCGCAGTCGGCCGAAACGCTGGAGCGGGGCAGCATCGTCGGCACGCAACTGATCTTGTCCTATCTGAAGGATGCATCGACCCGCGCGGTGATCTTCGATCTGGCCGGCAAAACGGTGCGCACCATCGCGCTCAACGGCATCGGCACGGTTTCGGGTTTCGAAGGGCGGCCTGGCGACCCGGAGACGTTCTACAGCTTTTCCAGCTTCAACCAGCCGCCCACGATCTACCGGATGAACCTGGCCACCGGGCGGTCCGCGCCCTTCGCCGCGCCGAAGCTGCGCTTCGATCCGCGCGACTACGATGTGGACCAGCAGTTCTATAGCTCGAAGGACGGCACGCGCGTGCCGATGTTCATCGTGCGGCGCAAAAGCGTGGCTGCGGCGGGCAAGGCGGTGCCGACGCTGCTCTATGGCTATGGCGGCTTCGATGTGTCGCTGACGCCGGGTTTTTCGGCGGTGCGCATGGCCTGGCTGGAAGCGGGTGGGGCCTTTGCGCTCGCCAACTTGCGCGGCGGCGGCGAATACGGGCGCGATTGGCACGATGCCGGGCGCGGCGCCAACAAGCAGAACGTGTTCGATGATTTCATCGCCGCGGGCGAATACCTGATCGGGCAGGGGATCACGCCCAAGCGCGGGCTTGCCATTCAGGGCGGCTCGAACGGCGGGCTGCTGGTCGCCGCGGTGGTGAACCAGCGGCCCGATCTGTTCGCCGCGGCCAATCCGCAAGTCGGCGTGATGGACATGCTGCGCTTCGATCGCTTCACCGCCGGGCGCTATTGGGTGGACGATTACGGCCATCCTGATCGCGAGGCCGATTTCCGCGTGCTGCGCGCCTATTCGCCCTATCACAACATCCGCGCCGGCGTAGCCTATCCGGCGGTTCTGGTGACCACCGCCGATACCGACGACCGCGTCGTGCCGGGGCACAGCTTCAAATACACGGCCGCATTGCAGGCGGCGGCGCTGGGCGACAAGCCGCATCTGATCCGTATCGAAACCCGCGCCGGCCACGGATCGGGCAAGCCGACCGACAAGGCGATCGCCGAGGGCGCGGATATCCTGGCGTTCCTGGCACACTGGTCGGGCCTCGCGGTGCCGGATTAGGGTATGTGTATTTGTTCCTAAAAATTGCTGCAAAGATGAACAAAAGCTGCTTGCGGGGTTCAGCATGATCTCAGCGACGATGGCCTAGACCGTCCTTATCGCCGGGCACCTTGCCCGGTTACGGATAAGGATTTCGAGCTATGACGACCTTTACCAAAGCTCTGGTCGGAACCGTCGCCGCTGGTGCGATGGCGGTTTCCGCAGCCGCCCCTGCCGCCGCACGCGATCGCCACGATGGCGGCATCGATGCGGGCGACGTGATCGCCGGCGCGCTGGTGATCGGCGGCATCGCTGCGATCGCATCGGCGGCCAGCGACAACGATCGTGGTTACGATCGCGCCGGTTATGGCAATTATGGCCGCAACGATCGCGGCCGCTATGACCGCCGGTGGGGCAACCCGCGCCAGGCCGTCGAACAGTGCGTCCGCGCCGCGGAACGCAACGCCAGCCGCCATAGCTGGGGCGGGCGCGCCGATGTGACCGACATTCGCAGCGTGCGCGAAACGCGCAACGGCTATGAAGTGCGCGGTCGCATCGCGGTGAACACCCTGGGCCGTGGCTGGAGCCGCAACGACGGCAATTATGGCCGTGGCTGGAACAACGATTATCGCGGGTGGAACAACAACTTGCGCGGCTATGACAGCGGCAGCTTCTCGTGCCGGATCAATCGCGGCCGGGTGGCGGATATCGACTACAGCGGCATTCGCGGGCTGTAACGCAGTGGGGCGGGCGGTTCAGGCTGGTGACAGCCTGGACCGCCTAGCGCTCGGGCATTGGGGCGGGGCCTGGACCAGCGTGGGCCTGTTCCCTTCGAAGGATCAACGGGCATGACCATTTTCCGCTCTCGCGCCGCTACCATGCTCGCCGCGACCGCCGCCTTGGCGATGAGCGCCAGCCCGGTGATGGCGCGTGGCTGGGGGCACCCGCCGCGCCATCATCATCACGGGGACGGGATTGATGCGGGCGATGTCTTCGCCGGGTTGCTGGTGCTGGGCGGGATTGCGGCCATCGCCAGCGCCGCTTCGTCCGCCGGCAAGAACACGCCGGCGCGCGAGCCGGATTACCGTTATCCCGATGCGCGCGATGCAGGGCGAGATGGCGGGCGCGACTATGGCGAGCCGCAGGCCGATTGGCGCTGCGATCAGGGCGGTGCCGGCCAGAATGCGAACCTGTCGATCGGCGGTGCGATCGATGCCTGCGTCGCCGAGGTCGAACGCGGCAGCCGTGCCGTCGATACGGTTGACGAAGCGCGGCGTGCGGCTGACGGCTGGTCGGTCGAGGGTCGTCTTGCCGATGGGCGCGACTTTTCCTGCACGGTCGATCGCGATGGACGCGCGCGCGACGTGACAATCGACCGAGGTAATTGATCTTGCGGGTTCTGGCGCGCGGCTGCGTCTGATCTGAGCCTGTCGAAGGGCTGCTTTTCCTGCCACCGAGTAACGCCGGGAAGGCAGTCCTTCGACACGCTCAGCCTTGCGGCGGCACTGGACCGTCCCGCTTGCCGCCATAGGCCGGGATGGCGAGCGACCAGTGGATCGCCGCGCCGCGCAGGCCAAACCCGGCCAGCCCGGCCACGGCCCAGACGAACGCCATCGGCAGGCCCAGCCAGGTGCCCGTGACGGCCAGCGCGGCGGATAGCGCCGCTGCCGTCACGTAAAGTTCCGGGCGCATCAGGATCGAAGGTTGTCCGGCAAGGACATCACGGATCACGCCGCCCACGCAGCCGGTGATCACGCCAATCAGCGCCGCCGTGACGGGCGCAACACCAAAGCCCATCGCCTTGATCGCGCCGAGCACCGAATAGCCGGCCAGTCCCGCCGCGTCCGCCCATTCGAGCAGGCGGCCTTCCCACCAGCGATGCGGGGTGAACCAGGCGAGCAGCGCGGTGCCCAGGCACACTGGCGCCACCCACGGATCGCGGATCCAGAATACCGGCGCGCCGATCAGCAGGTCGCGCACCGATCCGCCGCCCACTCCCGTGACCAGCGCGAAGAAGGCCAGCGTAACGAAAGTCTGACGCAGCCGCGCGCCCAGCACCGCGCCGGAAAGCGCGAACACCGCGATCGCGCCAAGATCGAGCACGCCCAGCAGGGCGGGCAGGGTCGGGGCCAGATCGGGCGGCGCGATGGGCATGGGTTTGGTTGCGGGCCTGTTCTGATCGGATCGAAGTGCGCGGATCAGCTTGAAACGGAATTCCCGGTGCGTGTCGAGCGAAGACACGACGCAACGAGCGGAAAGGGTTAGATGCCACCGGGGCGAGGCCGCCGCAGTGGCGTGCCCCAACACGTGTTACCGTTCGGCGCGCGCCACCTGGAAGCCGGCGAAAGACTGACTGACCGGCATCAGTTCCAGCCGATTGATATTGAGGTGCGGGGGCAGCGTGGCGATCCAGTGGATGGTTTCGGCGATGTCGGCTCCGGTCATCGGGTTGGCGCCGTCATAGAGGGCGTTCGATGCGCCGTGGTTGCCGCTGGTGCGCAACAGCGTGAATTCCGTCTCGATCATGCCCGGTTCTATCGAGGTGACGCGCACGCCCTTGCCATGAAGATCGGAGCGCAGGCCAAGGCTGAACTGCTGCACGAAGGCCTTGGTGCCGGCATAGGCGTTGCCCCCGGAATAGGGATACGTCGCCGCCACCGAGGAGATGTTGATGATCGCGCCCTTGCGTTCGATCAGCAGCGGCAGCAGCCGGTGCGTCAGCGTGACGAGCGCAGTGACGTTGGTGTCGATCATCGTGCGCCACTGGTCGAGCGAGGCTTCCTGTGCGGGGGCCGTGCCCAGCGCCAGGCCGGCGTTGTTCACCAGAAGGTCGATACCGGCAAACTGCGGGGGCAGGGCGTCCAGCGCCGCATCCATCGCCGCTTCGTCGCAGATGTCGAATACGGCGGCGTGGAACGCTTCGCCAAGCTCAGCGGCAAGCGCATCCAGGCGTTCGGCGCGGCGACCTGTGCCGATCACGCGCCAGCCGCTGCGCACCAGAAGCCGGGCTGTGGCCTCGCCGATGCCCGATGTCGCGCCGGTGATCAGGGCCGTTTTCATCACGCTTGCCCGGGTCAGACGTGGATCGGCTTGCCGCGCACGGCCATCGCCGCTTCCTTGATCGCTTCCGAATGCGTGGGATGCGCGTGGCAGGTATAGGCGATGTCCTCGCTCGTCGCGCCGAATTCCATGGCCAGCGCGGCTTCGGCGATCATCGTCCCGGCGACAGAGGCGATGCACCACACGCCCAGAACGCGATCGGTCGCGGCGTCGGCGATGACTTTCACGAAGCCGTCCGGCTCGTGATTGGTCTTGGCGCGCGAGTTACCGAGCATCGGGAACTTGCCGACCTTGATCGCGCCGCCGGTTTCGGCGAGCTTTGCCTTGGCGGCTTCTTCGGTCAGGCCCACGCCCGCGATTTCGGGCCAGGTATAGACCACGCTGGGGATGACATCGTGGTTCACGATGCCGACTTCACCCGCGATGTTCTCGGCCACGGCGATGCCTTCGTCCTCGGCCTTGTGCGCCAGCATCGGGCCGGGCACGACATCGCCGATGGCCCAGATGCCGGGTACGGCGGTCTGGAAATCGTGGTCGATCTCGATCTGGCCGCGCGCGTTGACGGCAAGTCCCGCCTTGTCGAGCGCCAGCCCTTCGGTGTTCGGGCGGCGGCCGATGGCGATCAGCACGCAATCGGCCTCGATCGTTTCGGCATCGCCGCCGGCGGCCGGCTCGACCGTGAGCAAGGCCTTCTTGCCCTTGACGTCGACCTTGGAAACCTTGGTCGAGAGCTTGAATTCGAAGCCCTGCTTCTTGAAGATCTTGTTGGCTTCCTTGCGGACGTCACCGTCCATGCCGGGCAGGATCTGGTCGAGGAATTCGACGACGGTAACCTTGGCCCCCAGGCGGCGCCACACCGAGCCCAGTTCCAGACCGATCACCCCACCGCCCACAACGACGAGGTGGCCCGGCACCTTGGGCAGTTCCAGCGCGCCGGTGGAATCGACCACCACGCCCTTGGCATTGTCCACCTCGACGCCGGGCAGCGGCGTGACCGAGGAGCCGGTGGCGACAACGATGTTCTTCGCGCGATAGGACTTGCCGGCAACGTCCACCGTATCCTTGTCGACAAAGGCGGCGCGGCCTTTCAACCAATCGACCTTGTTCTTCTTGAACAGGTATTCGATGCCGCCGGTCAGGCCCTTGACCGCATCCTTGCGCTGGGCGTGCATGGTGTCGAGATCGAGGCTCATCTTGTCGATCTTCACGCCCAGCTTGGCGAGCGCGCCGCCGGCGGCCTCTTCATAGAGTTCCGAGGCGTGGAGCATGGCCTTCGACGGAATGCAGCCGACGTTCAGGCACGTGCCGCCCAGAGTCTCGCGGCTTTCGACGCAGGCCGTCTTCAGGCCAAGCTGCGCAGCGCGGATCGCGGCAACATAGCCGCCGGGGCCGGAGCCGATGATAAGAACGTCGTAGTCGTAGTCAGCCATTGCATGCTCCGCGCGACCCGGGTTCCGACTGCCCTGCGCCTGTCGAAGGGTCGCTCTTTCTTTCTACCGCCGTCAAGAACAAGGGCGCCCTTCGCCAGGCTCGGGGCTGACGGCGTGTTTACAGGTCGATCAGCAGGCGCGTCGGGTCTTCGATCGCTTCCTTGATGATCTTCAGCGCCGTCACCGCCTCGCGGCCGTCGATCAGGCGGTGGTCATAGGACAGCGCGATGTACATCATCGGGCTGATCACCACCTGGCCACCCCGGGCGACGGGGCGATCCTCGATGCGGTGCAGGCCAAGCACGGCGGACTGCGGCGGGTTGATGATCGGGGTCGACATCAGCGAGCCGAATACACCGCCGTTCGAGATGGTGAAGGTGCCGCCCTTGAGGTCTTCCAGCTTCAGCGCGCCATCGCGGGCCTTCTTGCCGTATTCGGCGATCGCACCTTCGATCTGGGCGAAGCTCAACGCGTGGGCATCGCGCACCACCGGGGTGACGAGGCCGTTCGGGGCCGAAACGGCGACCGAGATATCGACGAAATCGTGATAGACGATCTCGTCGCCCTCGATGCGGGCGTTGACCGAGGGAATGTCCTTCAGCGCCAGGCACGCGGCCTTGGCGAAGAAGCCCATGAAGCCCAGGCGCACGCCGTGCTTCTGCTCGAACAAGTCCTTGTACTTGTCGCGCGCGGCGATCACCGCGGTCATGTCCACGTCGTTGAAGGTGGTGAGCAGCGCGGCGGTATCCTGCGCTTCCTTCAGGCGGCGGGCGATGGTCTGGCGCAGCCGCGTCATCTTGACGCGCTCCTCGCGGCGCTCGCCCGTGGCCGAAGCAGCGGGCGTGGCGGCCGGAGTCGCGGGGGCGCTCACCGCCGGGGCCGGCGAGGCTTGCTTGGCCTGCGCGGCGGAGACAACGTCTTCCTTGGTCAGGCGGCCGTCCTTGCCGGTGCCCTTGATCGTCGCCGGATCGATGCCGTATTCCAGCACCGCGCGGCGCACGGAGGGCGACAGCACGGCCGCGGCATCGGACGGTTCTCCGGCGGCCGCCTTGGGCAGCGTATCGGATGCAGGCGCGACGGCCGGCTGCGAGCGTTCGGCAACGGGGCCGCCCCCGGCGACGGGGACGCTGTCCTCGATCGTGGCGATCAGTGCGCCGACGGCAACGGTATCGCCGACTTTGGCAAGCTGCTGGCCAAGCACGCCGGCCGTGGTGGCCAGCACCTCGATCGCCACCTTGTCGGTTTCAAGACTGGCGATCGGCTCGTCGACGGTGACGCGGTCGCCAGGCTGCTTGAGCCATTCGCCGATGGTCGCTTCGGAAATCGATTCGCCAAGCGTGGGGACAGTTACTTCGCTGGACATATTGCCTCACTTCCCGGAACGGGTTGAGCGGATGGGGTTCAGGACTTCTTCCGGCGCCTGATTTCGGAACGGACCGACAGGCCGAGAGCATCGGCAACCAGCGCGCCCTGTTCGGATGCGTGGCGCTTGGCAAGGCCAGTGGCGGGAGAGGCGCTGGCGGCGCGGCCGGCATAGCGCGGACGACGCACCTTGCACTTCGCGTCGGCCAGCGTTTCCTCGAGGAACGGCTCCACGAAGGACCATGCGCCGTTATTGCGCGGTTCTTCCTGGCACCACACCACGTCTTCCAGGTTGGTCATGCGCTGGATGCGCAGGGCCAGCGGTTCGCCGGGGAAGGGGTAGAGCTGTTCGAGCCTGACGACGGTGACATCATCGAGACCGGCGGCATCGCGCGCTTCCATCAGGTCGTAGCCGACCTTGCCCGAGCACAGCACCAGCTTGCGGACCGCTTCGTCCGCCGGCGGGGTGCGATCGGACATGATGCGGCGGAAGTGGCTTTCGCCGACGAAATCCTCCAGCTCCGATCGGGCCAGCGGATGGCGCAGCAGCGACTTGGGCGTCATGATGATCAGCGGCTTGCGGAACGGCCGGTGCATCTGGCGCCGCAGGACGTGGAAGTAGTTTGACGGCGTGGTGATGTTGCAGACCTGGATGTTGTCCTGCGCGCAAAGCTGCAGGAAGCGTTCCAGACGCGCCGAACTGTGTTCCGGCCCCTGGCCTTCATAGCCATGCGGCAGCAGCAGCACGAGGCCATTGGCGCGCAGCCACTTGGCTTCGGCGGCGGCGATGTACTGATCGATGATGATCTGCGCGCCGTTGGCGAAATCGCCGAACTGCGCTTCCCACAGCACCAGCGTCTTTGGATCGGTCATGGCATAGCCATATTCGAACCCGAGCACGCCATATTCCGAAAGCGGGCTGTCCAGCACTTCGAACCGGCCATGCGGCACGGTCGAAAGCGGGATGTACTTGTCCTCGGTCTTCTGGTCGAGCCAGACGGCGTGGCGCTGGCTGAACGTGCCGCGCCCCGAATCCTGGCCCGAAAGGCGCACGCCGTAGCCTTCCGACAGCAGACTGCCGAACGCCAGCGCCTCGCCCGTCGCCCAGTCGAAACCAGTGCCGGACTTGAAGGCGTCGCGCTTGCCTTCCAGTACGCGGTCAAGCGTCTTGTGGATTTCCAGTCCTTCGGGAACCGTGGTCAACGTCCGGCCCAGGCTTTCGAGCAATTTCAGCTCGACCCCGGTGGGCACGTTGCGGCGCGCGGTTTCCGGGTCCATCGGGCGGTTGAATCCGCTCCACCGGCCGGCGAACCAGTCCGCCTCGTTGGGCTTGTAGCTCTTGGCGGCCTCGAACTCGGCTTCGAGCTGGGCGACGAAGCGATCGGTGTATTCGCCGGTGAAGTCCCGCGCGATCACGCCTTCCTGCTCCAGACGGCCGGCGTAGATCGCGCTGACCGGCGGATGCTGGCGAATCTTGGAGTACATCAGCGGCTGGGTGAACGAAGGCTCGTCGCCTTCGTTGTGACCGAAGCGGCGATAGCACCACATGTCGATCACCACGTCCTTGTCGAACTTCTGGCGGAATTCGATCGCCAGCTTGCAGGCAAAGGTCACCGCTTCGGGATCATCGCCGTTGACGTGGAAGATCGGTGCCTGGACGCCCTTCGCCACATCCGAGGGATAGGGCGAATTGCGCGCGAACTGCGGGCTGGTGGTGAAGCCGATCTGGTTGTTGATGATGAAGTGCAGGCAGCCGCCGGTGGCGTAGCCGCGGATACCCTGGAAGCCCAGCGTTTCCCAGACGATGCCCTGGCCGGCGAAGGCAGCGTCGCCGTGCAGCAGCACGGGCAGAACCTGGTTCTTCTCCTTCAGGTCATCGCGCATGGTCAGCGTGGCGCGGGCCTTGCCCAGCACCACCGGATCGACCGTTTCGAGGTGCGACGGATTGGGGACCAGGCTCATGTGCACCTTGATCCCGTCGAACTCACGGTCGGTCGAGGTGCCGAGGTGGTATTTGACGTCGCCCGAACCGCCGACATCGTCGGGGTTGGCGGAACCGCCGGAAAATTCGTGGAAGATCACGCGGTAGGGCTTGGCCATGACGTTGGCCAGCACGTTCAGGCGGCCGCGATGCGACATGCCCACCACGATTTCACGCACGCCGGTCTGCCCGCCGTACTTGATCACAGCCTCCAGCGCGGGGATCATCGATTCGCCGCCATCCAGCCCGAAGCGCTTGGTGCCGACATATTTGCGGCCGAGGAACTTCTCGTACTGCTCGCCCCGGATCACGGCCTGCAGGATCGCGCCCTTGCCCTGGGGCGTGAACTCGATGACCTTGTCCTTGCCTTCCATCCGCGACTGCAGGAACTCGCGCTCCGCGGTGTCGGTGATGTGCATGTATTCAAGGCCGACCTTGCCGCAGTAATTCGCGCGCAGGATGCCCACCACTTCGCGCACCGTGCCCCATTCGAGGCCCAGATAGCCGCCCAGGAACACCTTGCGGTCGAGCGCATCGCCGGTGAAGCCATAGTATTCGGGCGTCAGGTCGGCAGGAAGTTCGCTGTGGTGCAGGCCCAGCGGATCGAGATCGGCTGCCAGATGGCCGCGCACGCGATAAGTGCGGATCAGCATCATCGCGCGGATCGAATCGTTCGCCGCGGTTTCGATCTGAACGTCGCTGGCGGGAATGCCCTTCTTCTCGGCAGAAGCGCGGATCGCGGTCTTGAGCGTGAGCGGATCGAGCGCCTGGGTCAGGTCGTCTTCGGAGCTTCCGCCGACAAGCGGCCAGTTCGTCCGCTGCCAGCTTGGGCCGGGCTGCGGGTCCTCGGGGAAGAAATCGTGACTTTCATTGCCCATGGGAAGCACCTTTCCGCGTCGGAATCCGGGTCCGCCGCTGCAGAGCAATCGGTTGCGAGCGTGGGAGGTCCGTAAAAGGGAACCTCCCTTACCCGAGTATGGTTAACCGGCGATTGCCGGCCGCGTGGCTTACGCGAGTTCCTTCAGCAGACCGGCAAGGGTCGTGCCCAGTTCCGACGGTGAGGGCGAAACGCGGATGCCCGCGTCTTCCATCGCCGCTATCTTGTCCTCGGCGCCGCCCTGGCCGCCCGAAACGATCGCACCGGCATGGCCCATGCGGCGACCCGGAGGCGCCGTGCGGCCGGCGATGAAGCCAACCATCGGCTTGCCGCGGCCACGCTTGGCTTCGTCCTTGATGAACTGCGCGGCTTCTTCTTCGGCCGAACCGCCGATTTCGCCGATCATGATGATCGACTTGGTAGCGTCGTCGGCGAGGAAAAGTTCCAGCACGTCGATGAAGTTGGTGCCGTTGACCGGATCGCCGCCGATGCCGACAGCCGTGGTCTGGCCAAGGCCGGCGGCCGTGGTCTGGTGGACGGCTTCGTAAGTCAGCGTGCCCGAACGGCTGACGACGCCAACCGAACCTTGCGAGAAGATGGCGCCGGGCATGATGCCGATCTTGCACTGGTTCGGCGTCAGCACGCCGGGGCAGTTCGGACCGATCAGGCGCGACTTCGAACCCGAAAGCGCGCGCTTGACGCGCACCATGTCGAGCACGGGGATGCCTTCAGTGATGGCGACGATCAGTTCGATCTCGGCATCGATGGCTTCGAGGATGGCGTCGGCGGCACCGGCGGGCGGCACGTAGATGCAGCTTGCGGTGGCGCCGGTCGCGGCCTTCGCTTCGGCGACGGTATCATACTGCGGCAGGCCGATGTGGCTGGTGCCGCCCTTGCCGGGCGTGACGCCGGCAACCATCTGCGTGCCATAGGCCAGGGCCTGTTCGGTGTGGAACGTGCCGGTGGCACCGGTCATGCCCTGGGTGATGACCTTGGTGTTCTTGTCGACGAGAATGGACATGGAATGCTCCTGGGGGAGAGTGTTGGGCGCGTCAGGCGAGGCTGGGGTCGATACCCTTGCAGGCGACCAGCAGTTCCTTGACCGCGTCGATGGAGACCTGCAGCCCGGCCTTGGCGGTTTCGGTCAGTTCGATCTCGATGACTTGCTCGACGCCGCCGGCACCGATGACCACCGGCACGCCGACGTAGAGATCGTCCACGCCATACTGGCCCGAGAGGTGCGCGGCGCAGGGCAGGACGCGCTTCTGGTCACCCAGATAGGCTTCGGCCATGGCGATGCCCGAAGCGGCCGGCGCATAGAAGGCCGAACCGGTCTTGAGCAGGCCGACGATCTCGCCGCCGCCGTTGGCGGTGCGCTTCACGATGGCGTCGATGCGCTCTTGCGTGGAACGGCCCTGCTTGATGAGATCGGGGACGGGGATGCCCTTGACCGTCGAGTATTCGACAATCGGGACCATGGTGTCGCCGTGGCCGCCCAGCACGAAACTGGACACGTCGCGCACCGACACACCGAATTCCTGCGCGAGGAAGGTGGAGAAGCGCGCCGAGTCGAGCACGCCGGCCATGCCGACGACCTTGTTGTGCGGCAGGCCCGAGAATTCGCGCAGCGCCCAGACCATCGCATCAAGCGGATTGGTGATGCAGATCACGAAAGCGTCGGGCGCGTTGGCGGCGATGCCTTCGCCGACGGACTTCATTACCTTGAGGTTGATGCCCAGCAGATCGTCGCGGCTCATGCCCGGCTTGCGCGCCACCCCAGCGGTGACGATGATCACGTCGGCGCCGGCGATGTCCTTGTAATCGTTGGTTCCCGTCAGGTTGACGTTGAAGCCTTCGACGGGGCCGCACTGGAGCAGGTCGAGCGCTTTGCCCTGCGGAACGCCTTCGACCACGTCGAACAGGACGACATCACCCAGTTCCTTCTGCGCGGCGAGGTGGGCCAGAGTGCCGCCGATGTTGCCGGCGCCGATAAGCGCGATCTTCTTGCGAGCCATGGTGTCAGCCTTGTCCTTCAATTCGGGCGGGGTCGCATCGGACTGAAAGGTGCCTGCATTGCCCCGTGTAACGACAGGCGCCGGTGATTTCGCTGCGCCCTAGGCCTGTGCGGGGTGCTTTGCAACCGCGAAAAAGCCAGCAGGGCAAGCATTTGCGAACAAAAGATTGATAATAGTTCGCAATAGCTATAAGGGGCTGTCGAACTGCGTGGAATGTCACGGAAAAGTGCGGTCGAGCGCCGCGCGTGCCCTGTTGGACGTTCGGCCAGCCGAAGTCGGGTGGAACCCTGATCGCCTCGCAAGGCTGAACAGCCGATGACCGGACGGCGTTACCGCGCGATCAATCCTGACAGGCAATCCTGCTAGGCCGTCAGCCGTTGGCCAGCCGCTTGGGTTCGTCCCGCTCGCGTTCCTTGGCAAGGAGCATGGCCGCGAGATAGTCGGGCACGGCGCGGCTGAAGTAGTAGCCCTGGCCCAGCGTGCAGCCGGCCTCGCGCACGGCGTTGACCTGTTCCAGCGTTTCCAGCCCCTCGGCGACGATTTCCATGCCGAGCGTGGCGCCCATGCTGGAAACGGCGCGGATGATGGCGCGGCTTTTCTTGCCCTGGTGGATGCCCGAAACGAAGCTGCGGTCGACCTTGATCTTGCTGAACGGATACTTGTTCAGATAGCCGAGCGAGGAATAGCCGGTGCCGAAGTCGTCCAGCGCGAAGCGCACGCCCGCCTGGGCGAGTTCGTTGATGAAGCTTTCGGTGTTCTGGCTGTGGTCGAGCAGCACCGTCTCGGTGATTTCCAGTTCCAGACGCGACGGTTCCAGCCGCGCATCGCGCAGTGCGTTAAGGATGCCCAGCGCAGCGCCGGGCGCCTTGATCTGAAGCGGTGAGAGGTTGACCGCGATGGTCACGTCCTCGGGCCAATGCGCGGCGGCGCGCGCGGCCTGCCCGGTGATCCAGTTGCCCAGCGTGATGATCGCGCCGGTTTCTTCGGCCACGGGAATGAATTCGTCGGGGCGCAGTTCGCCCTTTTCCGGGTGGAACCAGCGCACCAGCGCTTCGAACGCGCGGATCCGGCCGGTTTCCAGATCGACGATCGGCTGGAAGAAGATCGACAGCTCATCGCGCTGGAGCGCGAGGCGCAGCTCCGCCTCGATCTCGCGGCGGCGCACGAGGTTGCGCGTCATCGACGGATCGAAGAAGCTGATCTGCTTGCGGCCGTTGACCTTGGACCGATAGAGCGCAAGATCCGCCGCCTGAAGCAAGGCATCGAGATCCTCGCCGTCGTCCGGCAGCAGGCCGATGCCCATCGACGCGGCGATTTCCAGGCGGTCCTCGTCCACGCGCATCGGGCGACTGATCTCGTCCATCATCTGATGCGCCAGCATTTCCGCCTCGCGGCGATCGGCCGTTTCACAGGCAACGATGAATTCGTCGCCGCCGAAACGGGCGACGGTGCTGTCCTCGGGCGTGATGTTGCGCAGGCGATTGGCCACTTCGGCCAGAAGGCGGTCGCCCACCTGGTGGCCCAGCGTGTCGTTGACTTCCTTGAAGCGGTCGAGGTCGATCCAGAACAGCGCCAGCTTGCGATCGGGCGCCATCCGGGCCAGCCGTTCGACCAGTTCGTGGTTGAGGCCGGCGCGGTTGAGCAGGCCGGTCACCACGTCGCTGCGGGCCAGGACCTGCATCTTCTGGGCCAGCCGGGCGCTGGTTTCGGCGGCGGCGATCGAATTGCGCAGCGTGCGAAACACGTTGAGCGCGATGCCGATCATCGCCGGCACGACAATGGCGACGCTGATTGCAAGCACGATATAGGCGAAGGTGCCTTGCATGAAGAAGGCGATCACTGGCGGCATCATGGCCAGCAGCAACTGGCCGATGGCGATAACAGGCCGGCCGGCATTGCGCGCGGCGATGCCTACGCCATAGCACATGGCGTTGCACACGGTCATCAACTGGGCGACGGTCGGCGCGTCGAGGTGGACGGCCAGCGCGGCGACCACGCCGACCATGAGAGCATAGGAAAACGCGCCGATTTCGAAGAACAGTTCCAGCGCGCGGGTATCGCGCCGCTCGCGCCGGCGCATGAGATAGGCGGTGAGAACACGGGCCAGTGCAACGATCGAAAGCGCCGCCGCCGCGTCGGTCAGCGCAGGCTGCCCGGTGACCCAGGCCGCGACGCATGTCGTGGCGATGCCGCCCAGGGCACCGATGGCAAGGCTTGATGGCTGCGTATAGAGAGTCTCAACCAGAGTCCGTCGAACTCGGTCGTCAAGGGCATTGGTGCGAAACAGCACCTGCAGTAGGGTGCGCAAGCGCTTGATCTGGATGCTCCCACTCTCTCAGCCGCGCAATACCTGCGAAGCTGTCACCGAATGGTTAACGTCTGGATCGATTTTGCGGTTTCCGAAAGGTTTATCCGACAGTCGGTGATCCGTAAGGGATCAGAACCGGGTCGCCTCGCCGCCGCGAAAGGCCACCGCCGCCGCCATCCGTCGGTCGAGCAGGCGGCAGATGTCCAGCCAGTGATGGTAGCGATCGCGATCGTCCGCGAAGAAGGCCTGCTCGGCATTGCGGCGGGCCAGTTCGGCCGCGCCCAGGCCGTGCCGCGCGAAGTGGCGCAGCGCTTCGCCCAGCAGCTTGTCGCCGCCAAAGGCGCCGGCATTGTCATTGGCCGCGCGCAGCCCGCGCCGTGTCTTGAGAGTCCGGGTGAGGGCCGAAGCATCTCCATGGCAGGCAGGGGCGAAACGAATGGACATCGCGGCGGGCTTTCGGGCTCTTCTCGGGGAAGCGGCAATTAGCGGGAAAGCGGCTAACCCTTTGTTCCGGGCTATGGTTTCCACCTTGTTAGGATTTTCTTCGGTCAGCTTCCGGGCTGGCTGATCCAGGCGCCGCTGTTGGCGTATTCGGGGCGGATGCCGGTCGCTTGCGGCAGGCCATCGCCGCGATAGAGCGCGTCGCCGCCGCGGCTTTGAAGTTCCTGCGCATAGATTGGCGCGGGCGCTGAGTGGATCGCGCCGGCGGTGCCTGCCGCCACGATCGGCGCTGCATCCCAGGCACGCTGGACGGCCAGCGGATCGAGCACCGGATCGGCGGCGCGATCGGCAGCGGCATCGCGAGCGTGGGGCGCGGCGGCCGGTTCCCCGCCCAGGTAGGCGAAGCGGAACGTCGCCGGCTGGCCCGCGCGCCCGCCGAAGCGATAGAAGCGGTGCGCGCCGATCGTGCCGATATAGGCCAGGCTGTCGGCCCAGTAGGGATGAATCTGGATCGTGTGATAGTGCGTGGCCAGGCCGACGGGCGAATAGACGAAGCCCGCCAGCGCGGCGCGCGCGACGTTTTCGGCGCGCAGCCAGAACAGGCGGTTGGGCGCGCGGGCCAGCGCCCCGTCACACGTGAACGAGAACTGGCAGCCGGTGCTGCGTTCCGATCCCTGATAGACCACGCCGCACACGGTCTTGGGGTAGGACGGATGGGCAACGCGGTTCAGCACCACTTGCGCCACGGCGCGCTGGCCGGGGTCCGGCTCGCTGGCCGCTTCGTAATAGATCGCCGCCGTCAGGCACTGGAGGGCGCGTGTGCGATCCACCTCGCTGTTGTCGATGCGCATCGCGCGGGCGGCGGGGCCGGCCACGGGATCGACGGCAACGGGCGCGTCGTCGGCGTCGGAATGAATGCCCTGGCCCAGCGTTGCCGTGGAACCGCCGGCCGGGCTGTCCTGCGTCAGGTAATAGAACGCCGATCCGGGAAAGCTGTCGCCGGGCACTTCGAACGGCATGGTGCGGGCGGCGGCTGTAGCGGCTTCCTCGCCAAGGCCGAAGTTGCGCCAGTCTTCGGGTGCGGCGAAGGCCGGCACCGCCACTGCCGCCAGCAAGGCCAGCGCGCGCCGACCCGTATGGCGCGGCGCTTTCGCGGCGCGCAGGCTGCCGCGCGAACGCCGCAGCCGCGCGGAGAAATCGCGCGGCCGAAGCTCTTGCAGACAGACTGGGGGCAGGTTCATGCGGCCTTTCCGAACGGGTGACCGTGGCGCTACATCGCTTTGCCGCGCGCCGCAGCCGGGGAATCCAGGGCGTGCCAGTGTGGAACAGCCCCAAGCGATAGCCTTAACGAGTTAACAATCCGCCGCGCCTTGCGATGTGGGGCAAGGGGCGCTATCGGGCGCGCCACGTCATGGGTGCCCGCGCTTGCGGGCCTAAGAGGGAAGCGGATGCAATGTCCGCGCTGCCCCCGCAACTGTGACCGGGGAGCGATCCACCCAACATGCCACTGGCGTTGCGGCCGGGAAGGCGGGTGAAAAGCGATGATCCGGGAGCCAGGAGACCTGCCCACGACCGTCGTTCAGCACCGGGCGGGTCGGACCGGATTGCAGCGCAGACCCCGCGATTTCGTGCGGGGCCTCACGCCACGAACGGCAGTGTTCGTGCTTGAGGGATTGCGTTATGAATTTGCGTTATATTTCTGTTTTTGCTTTGATTTCCTTGTCTGCCCCCACCTGGGCGGATGATGCTGCCGAAAGCCCCGCCACAGATGGCGTGCGCGACAGCGCGATCACCGTGCTGGGCACTGGCGCGGCGGTGCCGCTGTGGCAGGCGGGCCAGTCGGTCAGCGTGGTGGGCGGCGCCGAGATCGCCTCGATCCAGGGACCGGACGTCGCCCGCGTGCTGGAACGCCTGCCCGGCCTGGCGATAAGTCGCAACGGCGGGCTTGGCACCACGACCAGCGTGTTCGTGCGGGGCGCGAGTTCGGAGCAACTTCTCGTCCTCGTCGACGGCGCGCGCGTGACCGACGTTGCCGCGCCTGGCGGCGGGTATGATTTCGCCAATCTTTCGGCCACCGGTATCGCCAAGCTGGAACTGCTGCGCGGCTCGAACAGCGTGATCTGGGGCAGCGAGGCGATCGGTGGGGTGCTGGCGGTCACGTCGCACCAGCCCCAGGGGATCGAGGCTTCGGCAGAGTATGGCGCCAACCAGACCTTCGACGGCCAGCTTGCCGCCGGCCTTTCGGGCGAGCGTTATGCGCTGGCGCTGACCGGGGGCTATACGCACAGCGATGGCGTTTCGGCGGCGGCGGTCGGCACCGAGAAGGACGGCTTTCGCCAGTGGCGCGTCGGCGGGCGCGGGCGCTTCGATCTGGGCGGCGGCCTTTCGGCCAGCGCGACCGCGCGCTATGCCGATAGCCGCACCGACATCGATGGCTTTCCCGCGCCCAGCTACACGTTCGCCGATACCCCCGAATACCAGAAGACGCGCGAAGGATCGGGCCGCGCCGGGCTGGACTATACCAGCGACGCGCTGGACCTTGGCGCAAGCTTCGCGCTCTCCGAAACGCGCCGCGCCTATTACGATCCGACGTATGGCGATGCGCCCAATTTCACCACCAAGGGCCGGCGTGAGCGGGCCGAGTTGACCGGCCAGTGGCGCGCCACCGAAGCGGTGCGCGTGGATTTCGGCGCGGCCAACGAATGGTCGCGTTTTGCCGCCACGGGTTCGCGCAAGGCGCGCACCAGCAGCACCCACGCGCTGATCGGCTGGTATGGCGAGCGGTTGAGCGTAGCGGCCGGCGCGCGGATCGACGACCATTCGCGTTTCGGAAGCGAGTGGACCTTCGGCGCCAACGGCAGCTTCCTGATCGCCGATGGCTGGCGCCTGCGCGCCTCTTACGGCGAAGGCTTCAAGGCGCCCACGCTATACCAGTTGTTCAGCGAATACGGCAACGCGGCGCTCGCTCCCGAGCGCAGCCGCAGCTATGATATCGGCATCGAAAAGGGCGATCGCGACGCGCCGCTGCATTTCGCGCTGACCGCGTTCCGCCGCGACAGCCGCAACCTGATCGATTACGTGTCCTGCTTCAGCGTCAGCAATGCGCTGTGCGCCGATGGCCGTTTTGGCTTCTATGATAACGTCGCGCGCGCCCGCGCCGAGGGTGTTGAACTGGAACTGGGGGCAAAGGTGAGCGAGCGTTTCCGCGCTCAGGCGGTCTACAGCTACCTGAAGGCGCGAAACCGCACGCCTGGCGACGTGAACGAGGGCAACGACCTGGCGCGCCGTCCGCATCACACCGTGACCGTTTCGGCTGACTGGACGACGCCCCTGGCCGATCTGGCGCTGGGCGGCGATATCCGGCTGGTCGGCAACCGCTTTGACAACGCCGCCAACACCAGCCGGCTCGATGGCTATGCGCTGGTTACGCTGCGCGCCAGCCTGCCGGTGACCGAAAGCATCGAGCTTTACGGCCGCGTCGAAAACCTGACCGACGCCGATTACCGCACCATTGCAGGTTATGGCACGCCGGGACGCGCTGCATATCTTGGCGCGAGGGCGCGATTCTAAGGCTGGCTTCCCGCATCCCCTCCGGGCGTTGCCTGGGGGGGATTTGCGCGCGTCTGGCGCCCTTCCTGCTTGCCGGCTGCGCGCCCTTGTCGCCCGCGCCGGGCGGGGCGGCCTATCCCACGCTCGTCTCGCTCAACCCGTGCAGCGATGCGATCCTGGCTGAAGTGGCTGATCCGGCACAGATCCTGGCGATATCGCACTATAGCCGCGAACCGAACAGCAGTTCGATGGGGGTGGCGCGCGCCGCCCGGTTCCGCGCCACGTCGGGCGCGGTCGAGGAACTGCTGGCGTTGCGCCCCGACGTGGTGGTGGGCGACGTTTTCGTCGGCCCCGCCACCACGCAGGCGCTGGGCCGGCTGGGGCTGCGGCTTGAGCGCCTGCCCATCGCCCCCGACATCGCCACCGCGCGCGATCAGGTGCGCGTTCTGGCGCGGCTTGCCGGCCATCCCGAACGCGGCGCGGCGCTGGTCGCCCGGATCGACGCCGCGCTTGCGCGCGCCGCGCCGCCGCCGGGCGCAACGCCGGTCAGTGCGGTGATCTGGCAATCGGGCGGCATGGTGCCCGGCGATGGCACGCTGATTGCCGACATCCTGCGCCGCACCGGCTTTGCCCAACTCAGCGCGGTGCGCGGCATGCGCCAGGGCGATATCCTGCCGCTGGAAACGATGCTGGCCGATCCGCCACGCGTGATCCTTGCCACCGGCGATGCCCGCAGCAACGAGGACCGCGCGCTGGCCCATCCGGCGCTGAAGACGCTGTCCGGCACCCGCACCGAGCGGATCGACCCCGCTCTGCTATGGTGCGGCGGCCCGACCATCATCCATGCGGCCGAGCGATTGGCGTACATTCGCGATAAGGTGGCCATGCCGCAACGCCCGCCCCAAGGCCCCGTATCATGACTCGCCCGGTCCTCGTCCTCCTTGTCGCGCTGGTGTTGGCCGTGCCGCTATCGCTGTTGGCCGGGCGAGTGTGGATCGATCCCTTCCACCCTGTCGTCGCCAACGCCGCGGTCATCCTGGCCGAACTGCGCCTGCCGCGCGCTGTGCTGGCGCTGGCGGTCGGCGGCGGGCTGGGCGCGGCGGGCGCGGCGATGCAGGGCTATTTGCGCAACCCGCTGGCCGATCCCGGCCTGTTCGGCATTGCTCCCACCGCTGCGCTGGGCGCGACATTGAGCTTTCTGGTGGGCGGCGCGGCAGGCTGGTTGCTGCCGGTCTTCGCGTTGACCGGGGCAGGGCTGGGCATGGCGTTGTTGGCGCTGATTTCGGCGGGGGCCGGGGCGGGTGGCGGCGATCCGGGGCGCGGCATCGCGCTGTTCACGCTTTCGGGGATGATGCTGGCCAGCCTGTCGAGCGCGCTGATGGCGCTTGCGCTGAGCCTGGCACCGACGCCTTTCGCGCTGACCGAGATCGTCACCTGGCAGATGGGCGCGATCGCGGACCGGAGCTGGCGCGATGTGTGGATCTGCGCGCCGCCCACCGTGATCGGTGTGATCCTTCTGGCCAGCAGTGGCCGCGATCTCGATGCGCTGACGCTGGGCGAGACGGCGGCGCGTTCGCTTGGTGTCGATCCGCGCCACCTGCAATGGCGGATGATCGCCAGCGTCGGGCTGACCGTGGGCGCGGGCGTGGCGGTGGCGGGGGTCATCGGCTTCGTCGGGCTGATGGTGCCGCATCTGGTGCGCCCGTTCACTGACCGGCGGCCATCGTCCCTGATCTGGCCCAGCGCCTTGGGCGGGGCCTTGCTGCTGCTGGTGGCCGATTGCCTGTGCCGGGTGCTGCCGCTGGCGGGCGGCGAACTGCGGCTTGGTGTGGCGCTGGCGCTGCTGGGCACGCCCTTCTTCCTTTTGCTGCTGCTGCGGATGCGCGGGGGCGCGGCATGACGGCCGGGATCGCGCTCGCCGCGCACGGCATCTCGCTCGGTGGCCGTCTGGACAACGTCGGCGTGGCGCTGCGTCCGGGCGAAGTGACGGCGATCTGCGGCCCCAACGGCGCGGGCAAGTCCACGCTGCTGGCCTGCCTGGCGGGGCTGCTTGCGCCGGATCACGGCACGGTCACGCTCGGCGACAGCGATCTTGCCGCGATGCCGCCCGTCACCCGCGCGCGCACCATCGGCTTCCTGCCGCCGACTCCCGAAGTGGCCTGGGACATGACGGTGGAAACGCTCGTTTCGCTGGGCCGCATCCCCTGGCCGGGCGCGCCGGCCGTCGAAGCGCAGACGGCCATCGCCGATGCCATCACCGCCATGGACCTTGCCGCGTTGCGCCACCGGCCCGTATCGCGCCTTTCGGGCGGAGAGCGGGCGCGGGCGCTGATGGCGCGCGTGCTGGCAACACGGCCGGGCTGGCTGCTGGCGGACGAGCCGCTGGCTAATCTCGATCTGGCGCACGCCGCCGCGCTGATCGCCCGGCTGCGCGATCAGGCACGCGGCGGGGCGGGCGTGGTGCTGGTCCTGCACGATCTGGCCAGCGCGATGAACCACGCCGACCGGGTGCTGGTGCTGGGCGGCGGCAGGTTGCTTCACGATGGCCCGCCGGATCGGGCGCTCGATGCCGATGTGATCCACCGGGTATGGGGCGTTGCGGGGCGCTGGCTGGGCGAGCCAGGCGCGCGTGCGCTGTCACTGGAAGCGTTGGGCCGCTGACGTTTTCGGAACCGGTGCCATCGTCACCCGCACCCGGCGCACGGGGGCCAATCGTGCGCTCTTTTGCCCCTTTGGGTAATCGGGTTTGCTGCGGATTCCTTGTAACCCACATCGGGCATGCGCTGCCCGATGCCGACCGATAGAGCGACATCGAGGGCGATTGTATCCTTTTTTGCTCTTGCGTTGAAAACGGTCAGAGCCGTTCCGAAATCCTGCGCCAGCCATCGGCCAGCGCATCGCGAAACGGGGGCGCGGCTATGGCGATCAGTGCCTCGGCGCGGGCGTCGTGGCCTTTGTTCCGCAAGTCCGCGGCGCCGTGTTCGGTCACCACGATGTCCGTGTCGAGACGGCTGAGCGAGGCAGGGCCACGCGCGGCGGCGGGATCGATGATACGCGAAAGCGTGCCTTTCGCGGCGTCCGCTGGCAGGCAAACCATCCTCAGGCCCCTTGGCGAAAGGCGGGCGGCGGCGGCGAAGTCGCTTGCGCCACCAGGGCCGGACATCGCGCCTTTCGGGCCGATTTCCGAATAGACCTGGCCGAACAGGTCGATCTCCAGCGCGGAATTGACCGTGACGAAATGCTCCGCCGCGCCGGCAACGCGCAAGTCATGCGTGACCGAGACGGGCCGGAACTGGAAATGCGGATCGTTCAGCCCGTCGTACAGTTCCGGCGACCCGATCGCGACGCCCACGAGCGCGCTGGCCCCCGATGCCATCGCGCCCGAACGCACCAGGCGCAGGGCGCCGTCGCCGGCGAGTCCGGTATGGAGGCGCAAGTTCCGACGGTCGTGCAAGGCGTCCAGCACGGCGTCCGGCACTTTGCCGAGGCCAGTCTGGAGCGTTGCGCCATCCCCAATGAACGGGGCGGCGTGTCGCGCGATGGCGCGGGACACCGCATCAGGTGGATCGGCAGGGGTGCCTTTAAGTATCTGGTCCTGCTCGATGAAGGCGGTCAGTTCGCCGAATGGTATACCGGGATCGCCGGCAGTCCGGGGCATGGCAGGATTTACATGCGCGATGCGAACGGCGGCCGAGCGCCAGAAATCGGGAACGAAGGCTGTTTCCGTTCCGAACGAGCACATCCCGTTTTCATCCGGGGGACTGCACATGAAAAGCGCCGCTTGCGGCGCTTGAGCCGCATAAAGCGCCGTTATCTGACCGTAGCACAGCGGCAGGAAGTCGACCCGGTCGGCCGCTTCGCGCAATTGCGGTGTCTGGAAGAACGTGAGCACCCGGCTTGTCCGGCTGCCTGCCCAGACATGGCGGTTGAGGCCCGGCACGAAGATCCCGGAAAACCGCATATCGGCCAGGGCGTTTCCCGCTTCGGCGACCATGCTGGCGAGCAGATCCGATTCCGCGCTGCACGACGAGACCAGCGTCAGGCCGCCAGGCGGCAGCACCGAGGCCAGTTCGTCAGCTTTTATGCGTTGTGGCGCCACGGATTGCACCTTCCTTATCGCTACTGGCCTTGTCGTTACTGGCCTTATCGTTACCGGCCTTATCGTTACTGAACGTACTTGTGAAAGTCTCGCGCGCGTCTTGGTGAACGCCCCGCCGCCTTGCCTTCATTATGAGCATTGTCATGCGCTGCCCGCCTGAGGTCCAACGAGGGCCTCTGGCTTAGGGCATGACAGGAATGCGAGCGAAAAGGTTGACCGAAACCGACCGTCGAATCGACGTATTTTTGCCGTCAAACGGCGTAAAAATCTGCGGAATGGAAGGGGTGTCATCCATAAATTCCCTATATTCCAAGGGCATTTATGGTGGGCGCGGCAGGGATTGAACCTGCGACCCCACCCGTGTGAAGGG
>JADLHU010000106.1 GCA_020848655.1 Novosphingobium sp. | reverse complement strand
TCGGCCTGTTCGATCAGCGTATCGCGGAAGATGTCCCAGGTCAGTTCCTCGGCCACGCCGCCGACCTTTTCCAGCGCCTGGTAGATCGGCACCGTGCCGATCGGCACCGGGCTGTTGCGCACGATCCATTCGCGCGTGTCGTGGATGTTGCGCCCGGTGGACAGGTCCATCACGGTGTCCGCGCCCCAGCGGATCGACCAGACCATCTTGTCCACTTCGTTGGCGACATCGGACGCCACCGCGGAATTGCCGATGTTGGCGTTGATCTTGACCAGGAAATTGCGGCCGATCGCCATCGGTTCGCTTTCGGGGTGGTTGATGTTGCTGGGGATGATCGCCCGGCCGCGCGCCACTTCTTCGCGCACGAATTCGGGCGTCACATAATCGGGGATCGCTGCCCCCCAGTCCTGCCCGTCGCGCAGGTATTCCTTCAGCATCTCGCGGCCCAGGTTCTCGCGCACCGCAACGTATTCCATCTCGGGCGTGATGATGCCGCGCCGGGCATAGTGCATCTGGCTGACGTTCATGCCCGCCTTGGCGCGCAGCGGGCGCCTGACCGGGTTGGGGAACGCCGGCACCCCGCCCGAGCGATCGGGGCCAAGCTTGCCGTTGTCCTCGGGCAGCACGTCGCGCCCGTCATAGGCTTCGACATCACCGCGCGCGAGGATCCAGTCGCGCCGCTTGGGGGCAAGGCCGGCGGAAATGTCGATCGTGGCGGCCGAATCGGTATAGGGGCCCGAGGTGTCGTAGACGCGCACCGGCGCTTCGCCGCTGCCCGGCTCCAGCGAAATCTCGCGCATGGCGACGCCCAGGTCGGGGAACGTGGGCGTGCCGACGTGAATCTTCCTGGAACCCCGGATCGGTCCGGTGGTGACGCCAATTTCGAGGCGTGAGTTGATGTCGGCCATGATGCGCTCCTCTGGCAGGCGGATATGGCGGGAGCGCAAATGGCGACCCTTCCCTCCGCCCGTGCTAACGGGTTCAGGTTCGACGGGTCGTGCAGCGCTTACCTGCACCTCTCAGCCGTTTTGGGACCATCCGCGATTCTGCGCCACGCGCAACACCGCGAAGGGAAGCCGGCTCCCCGGGGATGACCCTTGATAGAGGCGCGCCGCCGTCCTGTCGAGAGCGGCGGTGCGGCCCGCTGGCCGCGCGATCAGAAACGCGATGCGGCGATGGCTATCAGCGCCAGTCCGAACAGCACCGAAAGCCACGCCCAGGCCCGCATCAGGGGGCCGAAGCGGCGCAGCCAGAACGCGGTGTAGATATCGAAGAAGGCCAAGATCATCAGCGCTTCCACGCACATCAATCCGCCCAGGACATTGAGCGCGCTCGACAGCCAGTCGGCCGATCCCCACGGATTGGCCAGATAGACCACCGCGCCCAGGAACAGCTCGACCAGCGCGGTCAGCACCTGCAAGGCGGGCGATGCCAGGATCTGTTCCAGCATGCGCTGCCACTGGCCCGGCACGCGCAGTTCACCAATCCCGGCGAACAGCGAAAAAAGGCCTAGAAACAAGGCTGTCCATGCAGGCACCAGCGCCACGGCAGCCGAAAAATCGGGCGAAACATCGGGCATTACCCCATTCCCTCTCCTGTTATGGGCAAAGGGATGGACCCGCGCGGGGCCAAGGTAAAGCCCCGCAATGGCGGCAATTCGCCTCAGAACGTATAGGCGATCCCGGCTCCCGCCGTCCACTGATCGGCGCTGCCGCGAATCGCCGTATAGGGATTGGCCCGCGCGTCGTTGAGCAGCCGCTGGTAACCGCCCAGCGCGAACAGCGCGAACCCGCCGTTGCGCAGATCGCCATCAAGGTCATAGCCGACCAGCGCGCCGCCGCCCAGGCTGGCCCAGCCGCCCTTCGCGCGGTAGAGCGGCAGCCCGCTGGCCGCGCTTTGCGCCGGCGAGACATCGAAGTAATAGCGCGCATAGTCGCCATCGACATGGTCCGCGCCCAGCGACAGCGTAACCAGCGCCGCGCGGCTGAGCGGGGTCACATATGTCAGCCGGGGCGAGACGATCATGCCGCGGTGCGCGTTGTTGGCGTTCCAGGTCACGTCGGTGGACAATGTCAGGCTGTCATAGGGGTTGAGCAGGCGATAGGCGGTGACGCCCGCGTTGGCGCCCAGGTCGATCGCGCGCTTCAGCTTGCCGGCGGCGCGCACCACCGGGTCCTTGATCTGGCGGTTGCGATTGCCCGAAAGCGTCGCCACCGGTCCCAGCGACAGGCCGATCCGCGCATCCTTGCCATCGGGCACGAGATCGAGCGCGATGCCCCCGGCGCGCGGGGTGATCGCCACGCCGCGCAGCGATCCCTGCACCAGCGGCACCGGGACCAATACGCTGTCGTCCGATCCCTTGTAGCTCGGCCCATAGATGCCGCCGACGCCGACCGTCAGGCGATCGCCGTCGAACACGTTCGGCTCGGCCGCAGCGGCGCTCTCGGGCGCGGCCTGCGCCAGCGCCACGCCCGGCGCGGCGGCAAGGAACAAGGTGACTGTCGGCAGAAGCGTGCGCATGAATATCCCCGGATCGTTAGCGCCAGAACGAGCGGCGCACGGCAAAGTTGCCCCCTTGCCGCCGCCATGCCCGCTTTTGCGGTTGTAGTCACCCGCCGGGCCGCCGATGATGGCGCGCCGCCGCAAGGCGATAGTCCAGAAAGGAACGGGCGGCCATGCCAGCGCCGGAAAATCCGCAAGGTCGCAATATCGCGCTTCTGATCGATGCCGACAATTCGCCCGCCAACAGCCTCGACGCGGTGCTGACGATCCTGGGCGATCTGGGCACGGTCAACATCCGGCGCGCCTATGGCAACTGGACCAAGCCGGGGCTGAAGGGCTGGTCGGCGATCGTCCATCGCCACGCCATCGAACCGCAGCAGCAGTTCGATATCACCAAGGGCAAGAACGCCACCGACATGAAGATGACGATCGACGCGATGGACCTGCTCTATACCGGGCGAGTCGACGGCTTCGGTATCATGTCGAGCGACAGCGATTTCATGCCGATCGCGGTGCGCATCCGCCAGAACGGGCTGCCCGTCTATGGCTTCGGATCGTCCAAGACGCCCGAGGGCTTTCGCCAGGCCTGCACGCGCTTCATCGATGTGAGCGCGGTCGCCGTGGCCGAGGCCGAAGCGGAAACCGGCGCCGCCATCGGCGCCGCGCCGCCGCCCAAGCCCGAAGTGGGCGCCGATCTGGTCAAGCTGCTCAGCGACGCGTGGAAGGCATCGAAGCGCGATGACCAGGGCTTTGCCAGCCTGTCCGAACTGGGCACGCGCGCCGCCAACCGATCATCCTTCGATGCCCGCAGCTATGGCTTTTCGCGCCTGTCCGAACTGATCGAATCGCTGCCCAACTTCGTCACCGAACGACGCGATGGCTCGATCGTGGTGAAGCGCGTGCGATAGCGCGGCGGCGGCGGGTATCCCCCGCCCGCCTCAGAACAGCCGGGTCAGCAGATAGAACGCCGCGCCCACCGCCGCGCTCGCCGGGATGGTGATGAACCACGCGGTGACGACGTTGGCGGCCAGCCCCCAGCGCACCGAACTGGCCCGCCGCGCCGCGCCCGTGCCGATGACGCTGCCGGTGATCGCGTGCGTGGTCGAAACCGGGATGCCCATGGCGCTGGCCCCGAACACCACGATCGACCCGGCGGTGGACGCGCAGAAGCCGCTGTGGTGGTTCAGCCGGGTCAGCTTGTTGCCCATCGTCTTGATGATCTTCCAGCCGCCCGACATCGTGCCCAGCGCGATTGCGGCATAGCAGGAAATCACCACCCCTTCGGGCACGTGGAAATCGCCGTGCAGATAGCCCGTGGAATAGAGCAGCACGGTGATCATGCCCATGGTCTTCTGCGCGTCGTTGCCGCCGTGGCTGATCGAATAGGCGGCCGACGACAGGAGGTGGAGCGACTTGAACACCCCTTCGGCGCGGCGCGGCTGGAAATTGCGGAACTGCCAG
>JADLHU010000105.1 GCA_020848655.1 Novosphingobium sp. | reverse complement strand
TTCGAGGTGGGGCGCGGCCCAGATGAAGGGGGCGATGTCGGAGCGATTGGCGAGGGTGCGCAGCTCTGTTCCCGTGATCCTGCTGGCTTCGGTTTCAACCTGTTTCCAGCTGGCGAGGGTCATGTGTGGGTTCCTTGCGGCAATTCGCGGTCTGGAGGGATCGCCGCCGCCTGTTGCAAACGGCAAGCCCCGACGTTCATTTGGACGACGGTTTGCGTTAATTCCAGCCTGAGAGCTGTCTCATGCGCCTTGTTGGCCTGATTCCGGTGACATTTGCTGCGATGCTTCTGGCGTCCTGCGATGGCGAGGCGGCCAAGCAGGCGGCCGAAGCGGCAGCTGTTCCCGCCCCGAAGCTTGAGGATCTCCCCGCGCCCTACAACACGGCCGACCTGGCGCGGGGCAAGGCCCTGCAGGGCAGGAAATGTGGCGCGTGCCATTTTGTGCAAGCTTCACGGGGCAATCAGGTGGGCCCCAACCTGCACGGCGTGTTCGAGCGTGGGGTCGCGAAAGCTGACAAATACAACTATTCCCCGGCGCTCAAGGCGTTCGCTGAGCCAAAATGGACGCCGGAGCTGCTGGACCAGTGGCTGCTGTCGCCGGACAGTTTCGTTCCGGGAACGGCCATGCGCCTCAACGGCATTACGGACGAGACCGAGCGCCGGGACATCATCGCCTACCTGCTGATCGCCAGCCGCGAATAGGCGCCGGGCCGGGCGGACGGTAGTGTCCGCTCCATGACTGTCTCGCTGACGCCCCATCCTGATTCGCGCCAGAACGCCGTGAAAGCCGTCTCCGCTGATGTGCGGCGGACGGCGACGGGTCTTGCGCTGCGCTATGAGCTGACGGGCGACACCTCTGCATTGGCAATCCCCGAGCTCTCCAACCCCAGCCGGGCGGACGAACTGTGGAAGCACACCTGCTTTGAGGTGTTTGTGCGCAAGGCGGATGGCAAGGGCTATCTGGAGTTCAACCTGTCGCCGACCGGGGAATGGGCCGCCTACGGATTTGATGGCTATCGGGACGGGATGACGAATGTCACCGCCGTGAAGAGCGTGCCGATCGGAACACGGCTGGCCGATCAGGCATTCGCGCTGAAGGCGGAGATCGACCTTGCCGGTGTGAAGGGGTTGCCGGAGGGCGACTGGACCGTTGCCGTGACCAGCGTGGTCGAGGCGACGGATGGATCAAAGAGCTATTGGGCGTTAGCGCATCCACAAGGAAAGCCGGATTTCCATGCGGCGGACGGATTTGTGCTCAACCTGCCTGCGCCGGCCAATTAAGAGCAATGACCATGAAATTTGGCATCGACAGGCTGATTGCTGATCCCGCGCTGCGGGCGCCGCTGAAGGGCAAACGCGTGGCGCTGGTGGCGCACCCGGCGTCGGTCACGGCGGACCTGACGCATTCGCTGGATGCGCTGGCGGCGTGCGGCGACTTGCGTGTGACGGCGGCGTTCGGGCCGCAGCATGGCATGCGCGGCGACAAACAGGACAACATGATCGAGAGCCCGGATTACAATGATCCGGTGCACGGCATTCCGGTGTTCAGCCTGTATGGCGAAGGCCGCCGCCCGACGGGTCAGATGATGGGCACGTTCGATACGGTGCTGGTCGACCTGCAGGATGTGGGATGCCGCATCTACACCTTCATCACCACGCTGCTCTACGTGATTGAAGCGGCCGCCGAGCACGGCAAGGAGGTCTGGGTTCTGGATCGCCCGAACCCGGCAGGGCGTCCGGTTGAGGGGCTCACGTTGCGCGCCGGCTATGAGAGCTTCGTCGGCGCCGGGCCGATGCCGATGCGGCACGGGCTGACGCTTGGCGAACTGGGCCAGTGGTTCATTGATCACTTCAAGCTGAAGGTCGCCTATCGCGTCATCGAGATGGAAGGTTACAAGCCGGATGAAGGTCCGGGCTTTGGCTGGCCGCTCTATGAGCGGACGTGGGTGAACCCGTCGCCAAACGCGCCCAACCTCTGGATGGCGCGGGCCTATGCCGGCACGGTGATGCTGGAAGGGGCGACACTCTCTGAGGGGCGCGGGACGACGCGGCCGCTGGAACTGTTCGGCGCGCCCGATATCGATGCGCGTGCTGTTATCTCCAACATGCAGAAGCTGGCGCCGCAGTGGCTCAAGGGGTGTCGCCTTCGCGAGTGCTTCTTCGAGCCGACCTTCCACAAACATGTGAAGCATATGTGCCATGGCGTTCAGATCCACACCGAGGATCCGAGCTATGACCATCAGGCGTTCCAGCCGTGGCGCGTGCAGGCGCTGGCCTTCAAGGTGATCCGGCAGATGTATCCGGACTATCCGCTCTGGCGCGGGCTGGATTTCAAGTACGAGTATACCGCCGGTCATCTGGCGATCGATGTGATCAATGGCGGTCCGCAGCTGCGCGAATGGGTCGATGATCCGAAGTCCACGCCGGACGATCTCGACGCCATCACCGTGCCGGACGAACAGGCCTGGCTGGTCGCGCGGAAGCCGTACTTGCGCTACTGAGTGTTCGCTCACATAGTGCCCCGCGGTTGAACGGGAGTGCGCTTTGAGCGGTGTTGACTACCTCTCCCCTGGAACGGTTGCCGATGCGGTTAGCGCGCTGCGCGCTGCAGCCGGCTCGGCACGATTGATGGCAGGCGGGACGGACCTGCTGGTGCAAATGCGCGGCGGACGGGCAAAGCCGAAAGTCGTGATCGACCTCAAGGGCATTCCGGGACTTTCGGGCATTCGGCTTGAGGGCGGATGCTTCATCGTCGGAGCGGCGACGCCCGGCGCCGTGCTCGGCGAGCATGAGGCGCTGAAAGCGGCTTGGCCGGGCGTTATCGAGGCGGCGAACCTGATCGGCTCGACGCAGGTGCAGGGTCGCGCGAGCCTTGGCGGCAATCTCTGCAATGCATCGCCGGCGGCGGATAGTGTTCCGGCATTGATTGCGGCGGGGGCGGTCTGTCTGATCGAGGGGCCGGGTGGCGCGCGTGAACTGCCGGTCGAGAAGGTGCAGACGGGACCGGGCAAGACGGCGCTGGCTGCGGATGAGATATTGGTGGCGTTCCGCTTCCCCGCAAAAGCCGCGCGATCGAGCGACGCCTATTTGCGGATGATCCCGCGGACAGAAATGGACATTGCGGTTGTCGGCGCGGGCGTGAGTGTGTCGCTGGATGCGGGCGGTATCTGCACGGCGGCGCGTGTGGGGATCGGCGCGGTGGCGCCGACGGCGTTGCTGGTTGAGGCGGCCGGAGCTGCGCTGGTTGGCTCGACGTTCGACGACGCGGCGCTGGCGAAGCTGGAGGCGGCGGTGGCGGCGGCTTGCAAGCCGATCAGCGACAAACGCGGGACGGCTGAATACCGGACGAAAGTTGCATCGGTGCTGGCGCGGCGCGCGGCGTTGATTGCCAGAGACAGGGCCAAAGCATGAGCCGGACAGTTGTCAAAGCGACAGTGAATGGCGAACCGGTGGAGTTTCTCGGCGGCGGCGGGCAGTCGCTGCTGGATGCGCTGCGCGATGAGCTGCGGCTGACGGGTAGCAAGGAAGGCTGTGGCACGGGCGATTGCGGCGCGTGTTCGGTGATCGTGGATGGACGGCTGGTCTGCGCGTGCCTGATGCTGGCGCCGGAGGCCGAGGGCAAGCGGATCGAGACGATCGAGGGACTGGCGGATGGCAGCAACCTGCATCCGTTGCAGCATCAGTTCCTGGAGCACGCGGCGCTGCAGTGTGGGTTCTGCACGCCGGGACTGCTGATGGCGTCCAAGGCGCTGCTGGATCGCAATCCCGATCCGACGGAGACCGAGGTGCGTTACTGGCTGGCGGGCAACATGTGCCGGTGCACCGGATACGACAAGATTGTGCGCGC
>JADLHU010000104.1 GCA_020848655.1 Novosphingobium sp. | reverse complement strand
GCACGCTGCCCGAGCTGGGCGCCGATCCGGCCAAGACGGTGTTCGTATCGGGCATCGGCTGCTCCAGCCGTTTCCCGTACTATGTCGAAAGCTTCGGCTTCCACACCATCCACGGCCGCGCGCCGGCCGTTGCCACGGGCATCAAGCTGGCCAACCCCGAACTGGACATCTGGCTGGTCACGGGGGACGGCGATGGCATGTCGATCGGCGGCAACCACACCATGCACCTGCTGCGCCGCAACCTGAATTGCCAGGTGCTATTGTTCAACAACGAGATCTACGGCCTGACCAAGGGCCAGTATTCGCCGACCAGCCGCACCGGCACCAATTCTCCGTCCACCCCGCTGGGTTCGGTGGACCGGCCCGCACAGCCCTGCGCCTTCGCGCTGGGTTCGGGCGCGCGCTTCGTGGCGCGCGGCTTCGATGTGTCGAAGGAACTGGGCAACGTGCTGAAGGCGGCCTACCACCACAAGGGCGCGGCCTTCGTCGAGATCTTCCAGAACTGCATCGTCTACAACAAGGACCGCTTCGAGGACTTCGCCGCGCCCAAGGGCGCCGAAGGCCACCAGCTCTGGCTGAAGAACGGCGAACCGATGCTGTTCGGCAGCGAGAAGAGCGGCGGGGTCAAGGGTATTGCGCTCGACGTGGCCAAGCTGACGCTCAAGGTTGTCGACGTGGCCGATGGCGACTGGCAATCGGCCGGGGTGATCGTGCACGACGTCACCAACCGCGCGGTGGCGCACATGCTGGTGGAAATGCCGTTCGGCCCGTTCCCGATGGCGCTTGGCGTGCTCTATGACGATCCGCGCCCGACTTATGAGGACGCGGTGCTCGGCCAGGATCGCAACGCCAACGCCGGCAAGACCGCCGACCTCTCCAGGCTGCTCGCCAAGGGCCAGACCTGGACCGTCACGGACGACGGCCCGGAGCTTTGAGGGCATCGAGGGGACACGTCCTTAAGGGCAGGGTCCCCTCGATTCTCTGGTGAAGTGGGGTGAATGCGGGCATTCGCGCCTCATGCCGCCTCCCACGCTCCTCTGGCTGCGCCGCGATCTGCGGCTGGTCGATCAGCCAGCGCTGGCCGCTGCGCTGGACGGTGGCGGGCCGGTAATTCCCGTATATGTGCTTGATGATGACACGCCCCGGCATCGCCGCATGGGCGCGGCTTCGCGCTGGTGGTTGCATCACAGCCTGACCGCGCTGGATGCCGACTTGCGCGCGCGGGGATCGCGGCTTGTGCTGCGGCGCGGGCAGGCGGACGAGGTTCTGGCCACGCTGGCGGCGGAAACCGGCGCGCGTATTGTTCACGCCATCCACCATTACGAGCCGTGGTGGCGCAATGCCGAACGGGGGCTGGGCCAGCGGCTCGACCTGATCCTGCATCACGGCAATTACCTGGCGCCGCCCGGCTCGATCACCACCGGCGCGGGGACGCCGTATCGCATCTACACGCCGTTCTGGCGCGCGCTGGTGGAGCATATGCCGCCGCCCGCGCCCTTGCCTGCACCCGAGCGCATCGCCGCGCCCGAGGTCTGGCCGGACAGCGATGCGCTGGCCGACTGGGGCCTGCTGCCGACGCGCCCGGACTGGGCCGGCGGCATGCGCGCGATGTGGACACCGGGCGAGGCAGGCGCGCATGAGCGGCTCGACAGCTTCATCGACAAGGCCGCGTCCTATCGCCAGGCGCGCAACCTGCCTGCGGTGGACGGCACGTCGTTTCTGTCACCGCACCTGCATTTCGGCGAGGTTTCGCCAGCCAGCGTCTGGCACGCGGCCATGGCGGCGGGCGGTTCGGTCGATACGTTTCTGGGGGAACTGGGTTGGCGCGATTATGCGCAGACCATCATCCTGCAATTGCCCGACTATGGCGGCCGCCCCGCACGCGCGGAGTTCGAGCACTTTGCCTGGCGCGCGGGCGAGGACGCCGATGCCGATCTGGCCGCCTGGCAGCAAGGGCGCACCGGCTATCCCATCGTCGATGCGGGGATGCGCCAGCTTTGGGCCACGGGCTGGATGCACAACCGGGTGCGGATGATCGCCGCCAGCTTCCTGATCAAGCACTTGCTGATCGACTGGCGAGTGGGTGAGCGCTGGTTCTGGGATACGCTGGTCGATGCCGATTACGCCAGCAACGCGGTCAACTGGCAGTGGTCGGCGGGATCGGGCGTAGATGCGAACATGTTCGTGCGGATCATGGCGCCGCTGGTTCAGTCCGAAAAGTTCGATGCCGCTGCCTATATCCGCGAATGGGTGCCCGAATTGGCCGGGCTGGGCGATGCGGTCATTCACGACCCGCCGCAGCTGCTGCGTCCGCCAGGCTACCCGGCAAAACGGATCGGCCACCGCGAAGCGCGCGAACGCGCGCTGACGGCGCACGCGGCGATGAAAGGCGGCTGAGCGCCGGCGCGGACGGTCAGGGGTCGGACCGGTAGACCGGGTTGCCGGTCCAGCGATCGATGATCGATTCAAAGATGATCGGGTTGAGCAGGCGGTGGAAGGCGCAGCCGACCAGGCCATTGTCCCACCACACCACGTGGCCTTCCAGCGATTCCATCTGGGGCAGCGTCAGCCAGCACAGCGTTCCGGGATGGATGCGATTGACCGCCAGCGCTGAAAAGCCTGAAAGCGACAGGTCGTTGACCACGGTCTGGAAGCCGCGCGTGCCCGATGGGCGCAGCGTGGCGGGGATCGACAGGCGCGTGCGCGGCGCGGAGCGATCCTCCTGCGCGGCCACGGCATAGCGATCCTTCGAGCCGGAATCGATCGGCATCCCAAACTCCACGACATGTCCGGCTTTACCGGACTGGCCGTGGAATGTGCCCGCGCAGGGTTGCGGCGAGCTTAGCGGCTCTGGTTAACGGTCTCTCGGTAGCCGCTGGCGAAATCTTCGCTCAGCAGCGCAAGCAGCCGCGCGGCCACCGCTTCGGGCGGCTTGAGCGATGCCGGGTCTTCGCCGGGATAGGCGCGCGCGCGCATCGCGGTGCGCGTCGGGCCGGGATTGACGATGGCGACGCGCAGCTTCGATATGTTGCGCGTTTCCTGCGCATAGCAATCCAGGAGGACTTCAAACGCGGCCTTGCTGGCGGCATAGGCGCCCCAATAGGCGCGCGGCGCGGTGGCGACGGTGCTGGTCAGCCCGATCACGCGCGGATCGGCGCTTTTGCGCAGCAGCGGATCGAAATTGGCGAGCAGCGCCTGCGTGGCTAGCACGTTGGTGGTCAGCGCCTTGTTGAAGGCGCGCTGGTCTAGATCGGTCACGGCGGTCAATTGCGGCAGGATCGCGGCGTTCAGCACCAGGATGTCCAGCGCCGGCCAGCGCTGCGCCACGGCGGTGGCCAGGCGGGCGATGCCGTCCGGCTCGGTCAGGTCCACCGGGGCGATCGTGGCGTGGCCGCCGGCCGCGAAGATGCGCTCCTCGATCCCTTCCAGCGCCTTGGTATCGCGTCCCGTAAGCACGACATGCGCACCCGCCGCCGCCAGTGCCTCGGCCGTGGCCGCGCCGATGCCGCGACTGGCGCCAGTGACCAGCGCGACTTGTCCCGCGAAGGGCGTGCCCGTCATGGTGTGTCCGTTATCCTTGGTGTGGAGACAGGGGGCGGTTAGGCGACCTTGTTGACCGGCAAGGTCAAAAGGTCGGGCGCGTCACGCTCGCCCATGTCGGTCAGCCGGGTGGGATAGTCGCCGGTGAAGCAGGCATCGCAATATTGCGGACAGGCCTTGTTGCGGCCGGCTTCGCCCACGGCGCGATACAGCCCGTCGATCGAAACGAAGGCCAGGCTGTCGGCCTGGATGAATTCGGCCATCGCTTCCACGTCCATGCGCGCGGCGAGCAGTTTCGAGCGTTCGGGCGTATCGACGCCGTAGAAGCAGCTATGCTCGGTCGGCGGGCTGGCGATGCGCATGTGCACTTCGGCGGCGCCGGCATCGCGCATCATCTGCACGATCTTGAGCGAAGTGGTGCCGCGCACGATCGAATCGTCGATCAGCACAATGCGCTTGCCTTCGACGATGGCGCGATTGGCGTTGTGCTTGCGCTTTACATCGGCATGGCGCGCGCCATCGGACGGCTGGATGAACGTGCGCCCGACATAGTGCGAACGGATGATCCCCAGTTCGAACGGAATGCCCGATTGCTGGGCATAGCCGATCGCCGCCGGCACACCGCTATCGGGCACGGGCACCACGAGATCGGCGTTGGCCAGCGATTCCTTGGCCAGTTCCACGCCGATATGCTTGCGCAATTCATAGACGGAGCTGCCATCGAGCACCGAATCGGGCCGGCTGAAATAGACTTGTTCGAAAATGCACTGGCGCGGACTGAGGATGCCGAAGGGCCGGTGGCTGGAAATCGTGCCCTTGTGATCGACCTGGACCAGTTCGCCCGGCTCGATCGAGCGGATCAGTTCCGCGCCGATCACGTCGAAGGCCACGGTTTCGCTGGCAAAGACGATGGCATCGCCGATGCGGCCCATCACCAGCGGGCGGATGCCCAGCGGATCGCGGCAGGCGATCATGCCTTCGGGTG
>JADLHU010000103.1 GCA_020848655.1 Novosphingobium sp. | reverse complement strand
TGTGGTCTGTGGCATTTTCTGTCCCTGAAGTCGGTTAGGATTAGACACCCAGTTCCTAATTCAGATCAGAGCCTTACACCACTCCCGCCAACCCTTCAGACCAACGCTGGTGAATAATCCGGGCTAGTCTTGCCCACTGCCGCCACGCGCGCCCGGCTGCTGCCGGGCCTTGTCCTGTTGGGCATCCTGGCGGCACCACCGGCGGGCGCAGAAGGGCTGCGCGATGCCCTGGCCACGGCCTATCGCACCAATCCGACCCTGGAAGCGGCGCGCGCCGGGCAACGCGCCACCGATGAAACCGTGGCGATCGAACGCGCCGCCGGGCTGCCCGCCGCATCGGTGCAAGTGACGCACACCGAATTCGTCAAGCAGAACGCGGCCAATTTCGTCGCGCCCGATCGCGCGCTCCAGGGCGATGCCACGCTGACCGTGCCGGTCTATTCGGGCGGCGCGGTGCGCAACGCGGTCAAGGCCGCGAAAACCCGCGTCGGGGCCGGGCAGGCCGATCTGCGCGCCACCGAATCGGCGATCTTCAGCCAGGTCGTCGCCGCCTATATGGACGTGATCCTGAACGAGGCGGTGGTCGGGCTGAACCGCAACAACGTGCAGGTGCTCGACGTCAACTTGCGCGCCACGGGCGACCGTTATGAAATCGGCGACCTGACGCGCACCGATGTCGCCCAGTCGCAGGCGCGCCTTGCCATCGCGCGCAGCGATACGCGCAGCGCCGAAGCCAGCCTCAGCAACGCGCGCGAACGCTATATCCAGTTGGTCGGCAATCCGCCCGGCGCGCTCGATCCGCCGCCGCCGCTGCCGGGCCTGCCCGCCACGGCCGAGGAAGCGACCGCCATCGCGCTGGAGCACAATCCCGATATCCTCGCCGCGCGCGAACGCAGCAAGGCGGCGGATTACGATATCGACGTGGCCGGCGCGGGCCGCCTGCCCCGGCTGGAAGTGTTCAGCGGCGCGACCCGCCTCGATTATCTCGATTCGCTGGGCGGCAGCAACATTCCGGGCCTCGTCACCGCGCAAACGGCAACCACCGCGCAAGTCGGCCTGCGCGCGCGCATTCCGGTGTTCCAGGGCGGGCGGCCGGCGGCGCAGCGCCGCCCGGCCCAGGCCCGCGCCGGCGCCGCGCTGGAAACCGAAATCGCCACCGAACGCGATGTGATCGCGCAAGTACGTTCGGCCTTCGCCTCGTTCCGCGCCGCGAACGAGATCATCGCCTCGAACCAGTCCGCCGTCGAAGCCGCGACGCTCAGCCTCGAAGGGGTGCGCGCCGAAAACAGCGTCGGCAATCGCACCGTGCTCGACATTCTCGATGCCGAGCAGGAACTGCTCCAGGCGCAAGTCCGCCTCGTCACCGCGCGGCGCAACGCCTATGTCGCAGGATTCACGCTTCTGGCGGCGATGGGCCGCGCCGAAGCGCAGGATCTGGGCCTCGATGGCGGGGCGCTGTACGATCCCGACGTCAATTACCAGCGCGTGCGCGGCAAGTGGCTGGACTGGGAAAATGACCCGGCGCCCGTCGCCCGGGCCACCCGCACCGTTGACACGGCGGTGCAGGACGGTTCAATTCGGGACAAGTGATTCATTCGGCCAGTGGGCAAACGGCAATGCGGCAGGCGAGCGAGCCTACGGTCGAGGAAATCCTCGAATCGATCAAGAAGGTGATCGCGCGCGACAATCGCGTCGGCGCCGCCGAAGAACGCCGCCACCGCGAGGTTGAAGGCATGGTCCGCCCCGCTCCGGCGCAGCCCGCTGCGCTCCACGACGAGGACGATATCCTCGAACTGGCCGAAGCCAGCGCGCTGACCGAAAGCGAATACGATACGATCAAGGCCGGGGGAACCACCGAGGACGCGGCCCCGCTGCTGACCGAGGATACGCGCAGTTCGATGCGCGAATCGCTGGCCGCGCTGGCGATGCTCTCCGAACCGGGCGCGGCGCCGCAGATCGTGCGTTCGGGCGAGACTTCGCTGGAAGGCATGGCGCGCGAACTGCTGCGCCCGGCGCTGGCGGAATGGCTGGACAAGAACCTGCCGCCGCTGGTCGAACGCCTGGTCGCCGCCGAAATCGCCCGGATCGTCGGCAAGAAGGCCTGACGGGCGCGGCCTCGAACAGGGCCGGCTTGCGGCCCGGAGCACACGCATGACTGGTTCCGCCCACGATCTGGCCCGCGCGCGCGAGGCGCTGGCCACCACTGGCGGCGACGCCATCCGCCGCCACATCTTCCTGTGCGCCGAACCGCAGAAGGGCGAATGCTGCACGCGCGATGTTGGCGCGGCATCGTGGAAGTTCCTGAAGAAGCGGCTGAAGGAGCAAGGCCTCGATCGCGATGGCGGCATCGCGCGCACCAAGGCCGATTGCCTGAAGATCTGCGCCGCCGGCCCGATCGCGGTCGTCTGGCCCGACGGGGTCTGGTATCACGGCTGCACGCCCGAGGTGCTGGAGCGCATCATCACCGAACACCTGGTGGGCGGCGTGCCGGTGGAGGATTTCCGCCTTTATCCCGCGGCCGACTGACGCGCTCAGGCTTTCGGCGCGTCTTCGTCTTCCAGCGGGTTGACGATGGCTTCGTCATGGCCGGTGCCGCTCGACAGGAACACCAGCCCCATCAGCGCCGACATCAGCAGCATGGCAAAGCCGATGCCCAGCGCGGTGGCGATGTAGAAATGGATCGAGACCATGCCGTTGGAGCGGTAGAGCAGCACCATCGCGGCGATCACCATCGTGACCGTGACCATGACCATCCAGCGCATCAGCCGGAAATACCGCGTCCATGCGAAAGACGCGAAGCGCGGATCATCGAGCGGGGAACGCGGTATCATCGCGCGGTCTTGCGCCTTCGCCGCCGCCGCCGCAAGCGCGATTGCGACCAACTGGCGCTGACGAAAGAAGTATGAGAGGATGGGAAAACCACACAATATCCTGGAGAGACGCCATGACGATTGCGCGCCTGATCGAGGGCAGGAAGGCCGCCATCCTCACCTGCAATGCAGACTTGCCCGTGCGCGATGCCATCGCGCTTCTTGCGCAGCGGCGCATCGGGGCCTTGCCGGTGATGGCCGATGGCCGGATCGCCGGCATCTTTTCCGAACGCGACGTGATCTACCAGCTTCAGGCCAATGGCCCCGCCATGCTCGACAGCCCGGTGGGCGAGGTGATGACCAGCCCGGCCGTCACCGTCGATCCGCAAACCGAAGTGCTGGCGGCACTGTCGCTGATGACGCGGCGGCGCATCCGCCACTTGCCGGTGGTGCAGGAGGACGAACTGATCGGCTTCGTATCGATCGGCGATCTGGTGAAAGTGCGGATAGACCGCATCGAATCCGAAGCCGAAGCGCTGCGCACCTATATCCAGAGCGCCTGATCCGCGAAGGCCGGGCGCTGGCGCGGGGCCAGCGTCAGGGGCGGGGCGGCTTGCCCCCGGCCCTGCTTCTCCCTACATCGCAGGGATGAACACAACCCCGCTCACGCTTAGCCCCTCCGCCGCCGCGCGCGTCGCGGCCATCGCTGCCAAGCAGGGCAAACCCGCCATCCTGCGCCTTTCGGTGGAAGGCGGCGGTTGTTCGGGCTTCCAGTACCAGTTCGGCCTGGCCGATGACCCCGATGGCGAGGACATGATTACCGAAACCGATGGCGTGCGGCTGGTGGTCGATCCGGTCAGCCTCGATCTGGTGGCGGGCTGTACGGTGGACTTCGTGGAATCGCTGGGCGGCGCGGCGTTTCGCGTCGAAAACCCCAATGCCACCGCCGGTTGCGGCTGCGGGTCGAGCTTCGCGGTGTGATCAAGGTCGCCAGCTTCAATATCAACGGCATCAAGGCGCGCCTGCCGCGTCTGCTGGAATGGCTGGAAGAAACGCGCCCTTCGATCGCCTGCCTGCAGGAAATCAAGACGCAGGACGAAGGCTTTCCCGCCAAGGACTTCGAAGCGATCGGCTACAAGGCGATCTGGCACGGCCAGAAGGGCTTCAACGGCGTTGCCATCCTGGCCGATGGCGAACAGCCGGTGGAGGTCCAGCGCGGGCTGGAAGGCGATCCCGAAGACCTGCATTCGCGCTATATCGAGGCCGAGGTCTTCGGCCTGCGCGTGGCTGGCATCTACCTGCCCAACGGCAATCCGCAGCCCGGCCCCAAGTTCGATTACAAGCTGCGCTGGATGGAACGCCTGCGCGCGCGCATGGCCGCGATCAGCGCCGAGGAAGTGCCGGCGATCGTCACCGGCGATTTCAACGTGATCCCCGAGGACCAGGACGTCTGGGCGCCATCGGCGATGGCGGCGGACGCGCTGATGCAGCCGCAATCGCGCGATGCCTATGCCCGCCTGCTGGGCGATGGCTGGACCGATGCGATCGCGCTGCACAATCCGCGCGGCGGCGTGTGGACCTATTGGGATTACCAGGCCGGCGCCTGGCAGCGCGACCATGGCTTTCGCATCGATCACGCACTGCTTTCGCCCGAACTGGCCGACCGGCTGGTCGATTGCGGCGTCGACAAGGCGCATCGCGGCCGCGAAAAGGCCAGCGATCACGCCCCGATCTGGGTAACGGTGCGGCCTTAACCTGCGTCCGCCCTTGATGGCATCAAAGGCGGCACTCCAGATTCCTGGTTTTCCGTGATTTCCGGGCCGCCCGATGATTCCATCCAGCGGCTTGGAAATCGGTCTGGAGCGCGACCGCCCTTGATTACATCAAAGGCTGCACTCCAGCGTCTTGATTTTCCGTGATTTCCTAGTCGCCGGATGATTCCATCCGGCTCGAAATCACTCTGGACACGCGGGAAGGGCGGCGCAACCACCCACCGCCCGGCCCGGCGCGCGCGCAAAGATGCACGCGCGGGTGGGCAGGGGTTATGGGGCGGTGGGTGGCGCCGGGGTCCGGCACGAAGCCGGACCGCATAAGCCCTATATCAGCGGTAGAAGACGTGGTTGTCGACGCGCGCGATGCGCGTCAGCCGCCAGTTGGGCGAAACCCGCGCCGCGTGGAAGAACAGCGCGCCTTCCACGGGGCTGCGCCAGCTTCCGGCATCGGCGATCTGGGCGATCGCCACCGCCGAACGCCAGTAGCGCGACGTGCGGTTGATCGAGGGCATGGCCCGGCCGCGAATGAACGAGAACTGCGAGGGCTGATAGACAACGCCACAATAGCTGGTGGGGAAGCGGCCCGACTTGGTCCGCGCGACGATCACGCGGCCCACGGCCAACTGGCCTGCCAGCGATTCGCCCTTGGCTTCGAAATAGATCGCGCCGGCCAGGCATTCCAGCTCGCGGGTGAGCGCATCGGGCTGGTCATGGTCTGAAACGAGTTCCGCCAGCGATTCCGGCCCGTCTCCGTCAGCGACGTCTTCGTCAGCGACGGCCTGGTTGGCTGAAACGGGGGATTCCGCGGCGGCCACGGGCGCGCTTTGGGAAAGCGGCTGCACCACGGGCGCGGAGATGAATTGAAGAACCGGGTCCGCTTGGACCGCCACGGGAAGCAATTCCTGTGCGGCTGCGCCCGAACCCTGGGCGCTGGCAAGTGCGGCAATCATTGTGGCGGCTGCCGCGATGATGCTGGCACCTTTAAGCTTTGAAGTCATTCACTCAGATTCAAGGGCGGTGGACGCGCCCGACACAGGAGGAACGAACCGCCACGATGGGCGTTTGTGTTCGCAGGCGTCCTGCCGGCTGTCCCCCGTCTGCGTGCCTGCGGGATAAGCCGGACCGCTTACCCTGCTGCCTGCGCAAAAGGTGCGGACCCATGATTCCGCAACGCAACATGGTCAAGCTTTGGAGGGCGACAATCCGATGAGCCGTTCACCATTCGCGATATCCAGTTCAACGATCCACAAATCGTCGTCCTGATCGCGCCGCCGGGCAAGGTATTGTTCAAAAGCCCCGGAATCCTGCGAATCGTCGCGGCGCGCGCAGTACCAGGCGCGAGTCCCGTCGGCTTGCGGCATGCGTTCATAAACGCGTGAATTCGCACCGTTTTCGGTTAACACGACAAGGATCGTGCCGGCCTCTTTCTCGCCCTTGCGCAGCACCGTGGCAAAGCCGCCGGCGGCCTGCGTGGCGCGAATCAGCCCGGAAACTTCGAGATGGGCGGGAAGGCGGGCATCCTCCATCAGGCCTTGTCCATCAGGATCGCGCCGTCAGCGCGCGGGCATAGCCATCCAGCCCGGCCAGCGGAATGCGCGAACGCATGAACGTGCCGGTGCCGCGTGCGATTTCATCGCCTTCCGCATCGATCAGGCGCGATTCCGCCACCAGTACGCGCCGCCGCCCGCTGACCCAGCGGCCTTCGGCGACGACTTCGCCTTCGCGCACGGGCTTGGTCAGGTGGAGGTTGAACGCGGTGGTCAAGAGGAAGCGATCCGTGACGAGCGTGTTGGCCGCATAGAAGGCCGCATCATCGAGCATCTTGAAATAGATCGTGCCATGCGCCGCGCCGGCGGCGTGATAGTGCGCCGGCGTGACGGTGAACGTGATCCGCGAGCGGCCTTCGCCGGGGATACTGAGCGCAGAGGCGAACAGGTGGTTGACCGGCGCGGACGCATAAAGCCCTTCGAGCGCGCGCCAGTGCAAGGCGGCGCCCGTGACGGCGTGATCAGGCGGCGTCGCGATCGATGACATTGGACAACAGTCCGTAAAGCGCTTCGGCATCGGGCGCGGCGTTGAGCGCCGCGTGCATGCGTTCATCGCGCATCAGGCGGGAAATGGCGGCCAGCGCATGAAGATGGACGGCGCCGGCATGTTCGGGTGAGAGCAGGCCGAACACGAGATCGACCGGCATGCCGTCCGCCGCGTCGAAGGCGACGGGCGCTTCCAGCCGCAGCAGCACCGCGACCGGCCGGGTCAGCCCGCCGATCCGCGCGTGGGGGATCGCCACCCCGCGACCGAAGCCGGTGCTACCCAGGCTTTCGCGCTGCTGGATCTCGGCCAGGACGGCGGCGCGATCAAGGTCATAGACCTTGGCGAAGCGCGCCGCGACCTGATCAAGAATAGCCGGCTTGCTATCCGCACGAATAGTGCCGACGGCTTCCGGGAGGAGAGTGAAGAGAGCAGCCATCACCTGACAGACAATACCTAATGGGCCATTCCAAACGCGGTGTGCGTTCACAGCCCGGCCGAAACCGGGCAATTGCTTCTCTCCTCCGGGGAAAAATCACGCGCTTTGGCGGATCACGAAGGTTCGACCCAGCCGATCGACCCATCGCCCCGCCGATAAACCATATTATGCTTGCCGGTGCCAGCGTTTTTGAAAAGTAGCGCGTTGGTGTTGCGCAAGTCGAGCATCATAACCGCGTCGGAAACGGTGGCTTCGGGCACGTCGACGCGCGTTTCGGCGATCACCACCGGGGCTTCCGCGCTGACTTCCTCGTGCTCGTCGGCCGGCTCCTCGAAGATCACATAAGCCGCTTCCTCGGTGCGCAGGGCGTGCGTGGTTTCCTCGTGGCGGTCCTTCAGGCGGCGCTTGTAGCGGCGCAGTTGCTTGTCGATCTTTTCCGACGCCTGGTCGAGCGCGACGTGCGCATCGTGGGCGATCCCGGCGCCCTTCAGCACCAGTCCCTGCATGACATGCGTGATGATATCGCAGCGGAACGCCCCGGCCGGCGCGCGGCCGAACGTGACGGTAGAGGACAGCGCGCGGCTGAAGTACTTTTCGACGATCGCGGTCAGGCGATCGGTCGCGTGCAGTTGCAGCGCTTCGCCAGTGTCAACCTGGTGACCGGATACGCGAATGTCCATGAACCTCTTACTCCCTGCTACTGGCCGCTCCACAGCGGCGACTTGATGGTCTTGAGGAATTCGGCATGCGCCGCCTGCTCGGCCTCGCTTGGCCCATGCGGGCGGGCCGGGCGCGACGGACGCTCGCGGCGCACCGAAACGAACGTGGTGACCAGCGATGCCTGGCTATCCGCCGCCAGCTCAAGCCCGATCTGGCGGCCGCCATTCAATTCAACATAGACTTGCGCCAGAAGTTCCGCATCGAGCAGCGCGCCGTGCTTGGTGCGGTGGCTGCGATCGATGCCATAGCGCGAGCACAGCGCATCGAGCGACAGCTTCGCGCCGGGATGCCGCGTGCGCGCCAGCGCCACGGTATCGACCATGCGATCGCGCGACACCGGCGCCATCCCGCAGATCGCCAGTTCGGCGTTGAGGAACCCGAAATCGAAGCCGGCGTTGTGCGCGACCAGCGGACTGTCGCCCAGGAAGGCGATCAGGTCCGCCGCGCGTTCGGCGAAGCGCGGCTTGTCGGCCAGGAACGCCTCGGACAGGCCATGCACCGCTTCGGCCTGCGCCGGCATCGAGCGGTCGGGATTGAAATAGGCGTGGAAGGTCTGCCCGGTGGGAACGCGATTGACCATTTCGATGCAACCGATTTCAACCATGCGATCGCCGCTTTGCGGATCGAGACCGGTGGTTTCGGTGTCGAAGATAATCTCGCGCATAGCTTGCATATCTGCCTCCACCCGCCGGGTGGCAAGAGGCGTCCCGCTATTTTTCGGAGCGCAGCGCCGCGACCAGCGCCGCCACCGCCGCGCGCGTCTCTGCCAGCGCGCAGCCGGTGTCGATCACATGGTTGGCGCGCGCGCGCTTTTCCGCGTCGGGCACTTGCAGGCGCAGGATATGTTCGAACTTCTCCATCGTCATGCCGGGGCGGGCCAGCACGCGCGCGCGCTGCACCTCGGCCGGGGCGGACACCACGGCCACGGCATCGATCGGGCTGTCCGGTCCTTTGTCGTGGCCCTTTTCGAAAAGCAGCGGGATATCGAACACGACCAGCGGCGCATCGGCATGGCGCGCCAGGAATTCCTCGCGCAGGTCGGCGACGGCGGGGTGCACGATCCCTTCCAGCCGCGCCAGCGCCGGCGCATCGCCGAACACCAGCGCCCCCAGGCGCGCGCGATCGACCCCGGCCGGACCGGTGGTGCCGGGAAAGGCGGCCTCGATCGCGGGCAGCAGCGCGCCGCCCGGCCCTTGCAGCGCATGGACCGCGGCATCGGCATCGAACACCGGCACGCCAAGCTCCGCCAGCATCGCGGCGACGGCCGACTTGCCCATGCCGATCGAGCCGGTAAGGCCCAGGATGAACGGGCGCTTCGCGGTCATGCGGTCAACCTTTCGCGCAGTTCGGCATCGAACGCGCGGGGCGCGGCCTGTCCGAAGAAGCGCCCGAACGCGACCGCCGCCTGGCCGACCAGCATCAGCAGGCCATCGGCGGTGCGCGCGCCTTGCGCCCGGGCGGCGGCCAGCAGCGCGGTTTCCAGCGGGGCATAGACCATGTCGAACACCAGCGCGCCGGGCGCCAGCAGCGCCAGTTCATCAAGCACGAAGCCCGGCATGGCATCCTGCCCCGTCATGCCAAGCTGGGTCGCGTTGATGACCAGCGTGGCAGCGGCGAACGCGCCGGTTCCGGCGGCAAACGGAAACACATCCACCGCCAGGCCGCAATCGGCGGCGGCGCGGCGCGCCTTGTCCGGGGTGCGCGCCAGAACCCGAACCGAAGCGCAGCCGCGCGTGGCAAGGAAGGCAAAGGCCGCGCGCGCCGCGCCGCCCGCGCCGATCACCACCGCATGCCGCCCGTCAAGCCGCAGGTCGCCCACCGCGTCGGCCACGCCATCGACATCAGTATTGGTCCCGCCAAGCCCGCCGCCCGGCAGCGGCACCACGGTGTTCACCGCGCCGATCGCCAGGGCTTTCGCATCGGGCGCGTCGATCAGCACGCCGATCGCTTCCTTGTGCGGGATCGTGACGTTGCAACCGCGCCAGTGCGGATCGGCGCGGCGGCTGGCAAGATAGGCGGGCAGGTCTTGCGATGGCACATGGCAGGCGCGGTAATCGGCGGCGATGCCCAGCTTTTCCAGCCAGAAGCCATGGATCAGCGGCGATTTGGAATGGCTGATCGGATCGCCGATCACTTCGGCATAGGCGCGCGTCATCGCGGCAGTTCCCCCAGTTCGCGCAGCGCGCCCAGCACCGCCAGCAGCGGCATGCCCAGCACGGTGAAATGATCGCCCTCGATCGCCTCGAACAGTTGCACGCCGCGCGCCTCGATGCGGAACACGCCGACGCAGCCTGCCACCGCCGGCCATTCGGCATCGAGATAGGTCTCTATAAAGCGATCGGACAGCGGCGCCACGTGCAGCGCGGCGCGTGCGGCGTGGCTCCACAGCACCGCGCCATCGCGCACCAGCGCCGCCGCGCTGTGCAAGTGCATGACCTTGCCCGAAAAGAAGCGCAAATGCCGCGCCGCATCCTCGCGGCTGGCGGGCTTGTCGAAGCGCTGGCCGGCCACGTCGACCAGCGAATCGCTGCCGAGGACCAGTTCGCCCGGCACTTCGGCCGCAACCGCCAACGCCTTGGCCTCGGCCAGCGCCAGCGCGATGCGATCGGGCGCGGCGCCGGCCAGCCCCGCTTCGAGCGCGCGCTCATCGAGATGGGCGGGGCGGGCGGCGAAAGCGACGCCCGCCGCCTCCAGCATCGCCCGGCGGGAGGAACTTTGCGAAGCAAGGACGATCATATCGGCTTTGTGCCACCCGGCGTGGTATCGCCCGAGGCGACCCGTTCGTTGAAGAGGTTGATGATCGCCGCCGCCGTTTCCTCGATCGAGCGGCGCGTGACATCGATCACCGGCCAGCCGTTATCGGCGAACATGCGCCGCGCATATTGCACTTCGCGCGAAACCTTGTCGGTATCGACATAGGCGGTTTCAGGCGCCTGGTTCAACGAGAGCAGGCGGTTGCGGCGCACCTGGATCAGGCGATCGGGCGCGGTGGTCAGCCCCACCACCAGCGGACGGCGCAACCCGAATAGGGCGGTGGGTGGCGGACTTTCGACAACGATGGGAATATTGGCCACCTTGTAGCCGCGATTGGCCAGGTAGATCGCGGTCGGCGTCTTCGACGAGCGCGAGACGCCGGCCAGCACCATGTCGGCCTGTTCCCAGTCTTCCCAGGCCACGCCATCATCGTGCGCGATGGTGAACTGGATCGCATCGACGCGCGCGAAATAGGCATCGTCCATCAGGTGCTGGCGGCCGGGGCGGCCCTTGGCTTCCTGCCCCAGCATGGTTTCGAGCGCGCCGGTAACGGCATCGAGCGCGGCCACCGATGGCAGGCCCAGCGCGCGGCAGCGCTCTTCCAGCAGCCCGCGCGTTTCCTCGTTGACCAGCGTGAACAGCACCAGCCCCGGGCTGGCGGCGATATCGCGCAGAATCCGGTCCAGGTGCTGGCGCGACCGCACCATCGGCCAGAAATGCCGCACGATATCGGCATTGTCGAACTGGGCCAGCGCCGCCTTGGCGATCATTTCCAGCGTCTCGCCGGTGGAATCCGAGAGGAGGTGGAGATGAAGGCGCGACATGCAGGCACTCTGCTCGCCGGGGCCTTCGAACAAGGCGCCCGGCATGTGGACAAGCCTGACCATAAACCATGGGACAGACCTGCTGACAACTTCGGCCTGGTTTTTCCTGCCCACTGCCAGGGATTCCACCCGGCGGTTGTGGACATGTGGATGACGATTCCCACAGCCTGGGGATAGCGTGGACAACCCCGGCTTGACGCTGGCCCGTGCGGAGTCGGATCGCGCCTGGCCCCTGTTCAGATGCGGACAAATCGGGCAAGGCGCCGCTATGCCCGCTTTCCACAGGCCAACTACCTTCATAATCCTTTTATAATACTTTTATTATTTTGATTGGACCCGTCCCGATGCCCGGACTCCTGCTTCGCACCCTGCGCGGCGAAAATGCTTCCGAGCGGCCGGTCTGGCTGATGCGCCAGGCCGGGCGTTACCTGCCCGAATACCGCAGCCTGCGCGCGGAAAAGGGCGGATTCCTCGCGCTTGTCTATGATACCGATGCGGCCGCCGAAATCACGCTGCAACCGATCCGGCGCTTCGGCTTCGACGGCGCGATCCTGTTTTCCGATATTCTGATCGTGCCTTACGCGATGGGGCAGGATCTGGAATTCCTGGCCGGGGAAGGGCCGAAGCTGTCCCCCCGCCTTGTCGACAGCGCGCTGGAAAGCCTTCACGCGGTGCCCGAACGGCTGGCCCCGATCTATGAAACGGTGGCCAAGGTGAAAGCCGGCCTTGGCGGATCGCGTACGCTGCTGGGCTTTGCCGGCAGCCCGTGGACCGTCGCCACGTACATGGTGGCGGGCGAGGGCAGCCGCGACCAGCATGAGACACGCGCGATGGCCTATCGCGATCCGGCAGCCTTTCAGGAGATCATCGACGGCATCGTGCGCGTGACCGTGGAATACCTTTCGGGCCAGATCGCCGCCGGCGCCGAAGCGGTGCAACTGTTCGATAGCTGGGCGGGCAGCCTGGCCCCGGCCGAATTCGAACGCTGGGTGATCGCGCCCAACGCCGCCATCGTCGCCGCGCTGAAGCCGCGTTTCCCGCACGTGCCGATCATCGGCTTTCCGAAGGGTTCGGGCGAAAAGCTGCCGGCCTATGCGCGCGAAACCGGCGTCGATGCGGTGGGCATCGATGAAACGATCGATCCGGTCTGGGCGGCAGGCGCGTTGCCCGAAGGGCTTCCCGTGCAGGGCAATCTCGATCCGCTGCTGCTGCTGGCGGGCGGCGCCGGGCTGGAGCGGCAGGCGCTGCGCGTGCTCGATGCCTTCGCCGGGCGGCCGCATGTGTTCAACCTGGGCCATGGTATCGGCCAGTTCACCCCGATCGAGCATGTCGAGCAATTGCTTGCGGTGGTGCGCGGCTGGCGGCGGCCGGATCGCTAGGCTATGATCGTGTCATGCAACAGGTGCTCGCGATGACCTATCTCTGGCTCAAGGCCGGCCATGTGATTTTCGTGATCTTCTGGATGGCGGGGCTGTTCATGCTGCCGCGCTATTTCGTCTATCACCAGGAAGCCGCGCCCGGATCGCCCGAAGCCGCGCTGTGGATCGACCGCGAGGGCAAGCTGCTCAAGATCATCCTGTGGCCCTCGCTGGTGGTGGTCTGGGTTTTGGGTCTGGCACTGGCCATGAGCCAGGGTTTCTTTGCCCAGGGGTGGTTCCACGCCAAGCTGGCGCTGGTTCTGGGGTTGAGCGCCTATCACGTCTGGCTGGCGGGCTATGCCAGGGCGCTGGCGCGCGGCGAACGCCGGTTGACCGGGCGGCACTTGCGCATGCTGAACGAGGTTCCCGGCATTGCCGCCGCGCTGATCGTGGTGCTGGTGATCGTCAAGCCGTTCTGAGCGGCCCCTCGGCTCGTCCGCCGCACAGGGAAACTGGCCGCGATCCGCCGATGCGCGATTGACGGCGGCGGCGCATGCGCCTATTTCGCGCAAAGCTCCGGCAGTGAACGGCGGTCACCGCCCGTTCCGATCCGCTTTCCCCAAGCCCTTATGATCGGCCGGCCTTTCCAGATCTGATTTTCGGAAAAACAGAACAATGCATCTTAAGGAACTCAAGAAAAAAACATCCGCCGAACTGGTCGAAATGGCCGAGGAACTGGGGGTTGAAGGCGCGTCGACGCTGCGCCGCCAGGACCTGATGTTCGCCATCCTCAAGGAAGTGGCGGAAGACGGCGAGGAAATCATGGGCCTCGGCACGATCGAAGTGCTGACCGATGGCTTCGGCTTCCTGCGCAGCCCCGAGGCGAACTATCTGGCCGGCCCGGACGATATCTATGTCTCGCCCAACCAGGTCCGCAAATGGGGCCTGCGCACCGGCGATACCGTGGAAGGCGAAGTGCGCGCGCCGCGCGATGGCGAACGCTATTTCGCGATCACCAGGCTGACCAGCGTCAACTTCGACGATCCCGACCATGTCCGCCACCGCGTCAACTTCGACAACCTGACGCCGCTCTACCCTGATGAGCGCCTGCGCCTCGACACGCTGGACCCGACGGTCAAGGACAAGTCGGCGCGCGTCATCGATCTGATCAGCCCGCAGGGCAAGGGCCAGCGCGCGCTGATCGTGGCGCCGCCGCGTACCGGCAAGACGGTGCTGCTCCAGAACATGGCCAAGGCCATCACCGACAACCACCCCGAAGTCTTCCTGATCGTGCTGCTGATCGACGAGCGGCCCGAGGAAGTGACCGACATGCAGCGTTCGGTGAAGGGCGAGGTGATTTCCTCCACGTTCGACGAACCGGCCCAGCGCCACGTGCAGGTTGCTGAAATGGTTATCGAAAAGG
>JADLHU010000102.1 GCA_020848655.1 Novosphingobium sp. | reverse complement strand
GCGGGCCTCGACGTCAACCTGAACTATCGCCGCGCGACCGACATCGGCACGTTCAACCTGAACGTCTCGGGCAATTATCTTGACCGGCTGACCTTCATCCCGACGCCCGGCGCGGACGTGACGAACAAGCGTGGCGAAATGTTCGCGCCGAAATTCTCGGCCAATGTCGATCTGGCCTGGACGATGGGCGCCGTCACCGTGAACTACGGCCTGAGCTGGTTCGACCGCACGCTGCGCTATACCAATCAGGAACTGATCGCGAACCCGGACTCCTATGCGCCCGAATATACTTATGTGAAGGCGCTGTGGCAGCATGACCTGTCAGCCAAGGTAGAGGTGGCGCCCGGCTTCGAATTCTACGGCGGGGTGCGCAACGTGTTCGACCAGAAGCCCGAACTGGCTACGCGCATCTATCCGGTCAGCGCGGTCGGGCGGACGATGTTCGCCGGCTTCCGCGCAAAAATGTAATGCTCGCACGCAAGGAACTCCGTGCAATGAAACGAACGAAGGCTCTGACGATCGGTGCGGTGGCACTCTGCCTGGTGGGGTGCGCCGCCCAGTCGGGCGAACCCCGAACGACATCCTCCCGACCGGCGGCGAGCTATTCGCGCGATCCCTTTCCATCGACCTATCGCGCCTATCCGGGCGTGCCCACGCTGGTGCGCAACGTGACGGTGTTCGATGGCGAAGGCGGGCGCATTGATGGCGGTGCAGTGCTGTTTGCGGATGGCAAGATCGTTGCGATCGGGCAATCGCTGGATGCGCCGGCGGGGGCCACCGTGATCGACGGGACGGGCAAATGGATCACGCCCGGCATCGTCGATATTCACAGCCACCTGGGCGTCTATCCCTCGCCCGGCGTGAAGGCGGCAAGCGATGGCAACGAAGCCACCGATCCGGTGACCCCCGATGTCTGGGCAGAGCACAGCGTCTGGCCGCAGGACCCCGGCTTCGGCCGGGCGCTGGTCAACGGCGGCGTCACCACGCTCCAGATCCTGCCCGGATCGGCCAACCTTTTCGGCGGGCGTTCGGTCGTGCTCAAGAATGTCTATGCCAACACGGTGCAGGCGATGAAATTCCCCGGCGCGCCCTATGGGCTGAAGATGGCCTGCGGGGAAAATCCCAAGTCGGCCTATGGCGGCAACAATCGCAAGCCCTCCACGCGCATGGGCAACATCGCGATAGACCGCGCGACCTGGGCCAAGGCCGTGGAATACAAACGGCAATGGGACAAATATGAAAAGGAAGGGGGGGATGCCCCCGATCGCGATATCGCGATGGACACGCTGCGCGACGTTCTCGACGGCAAGATCCTGGTCCAGAACCATTGCTATCGCGCGGACGAGATGGCCAACGTCATCGATATGGCGAAGGAATTCGGCTATAAAGTCACCGCCTTCCACCATGCTGTCGAAGGCTACAAGATCGCCGGCCTGCTCAGGGACAACGGCGTCTGCGCCGCCGTCTGGGCCGACTGGTATGGCTTCAAGATGGAAAGCTACGATGCGATCGGCGAAAACCTGGCCTTGCTCCAGCGGGCGGGAACATGCGCGATGATCCATTCGGACAGCGCCGACGGCATCCAGCACCTTAACCAGGAAGTGGCCAAGGCGCTGTCCTCGGGGCGGCATGCGGGTATCGAGATCGCCGATGAAACCGCGTGGGAATGGCTGTCCTACAACCCCGCCAAGGCCATGGGCATCGCCGATCGCACCGGCAGCCTGAAGCCCGGCAAGATGGCCGACGTCGTCCTGTGGAACGGCAATCCGTTCAGCGTCTACACGCGGGTGGACAAAGTCTGGATCGATGGCGCCTTGCTGTTCGATTCCGCCGTTCCGAACAAGCGACCGATCAGCGACTTCGAACTCGCGCAACCCGGCTCTGGAGACGTCAAGTGAAGCACGCCCTGATCGCCCTGCTCGCAACCGCGGCAACGTGCGCCCCCGCAATCGCCCAGACCGTTGCGGTGACCGGCGGAACGCTGGCCATCGGCGACGGTTCGGCGCCGATCGAGAACGGCACCGTCGTGTTCCGCGACGGGCGGATCGTCGCGGCCGGTGCCAGTGTCGTCATCCCCGCCGATGCCACCCGCATCGATGCGCGCGGCAAATGGATCGCGGCGGGCATCATCTCGGGTCCGACCGATCTTGGCCTCGTCGATGTCGGCGGGGTCGAGGAAAGCAACGACAGCGCGAGCGACGCTTCGCCCTTCAATGCGGCGATCGACATATCGACCGCCATCAATCCCCATTCGGTGAGGATCGACGACGAGCGCGTGGCCGGGGTCACCCGCGCGATGACCGCACCGTCGCCGTCCGCGTCGATCTTTGCGGGCCAGGGCGCGGTGATCGACCTTGGCACGGACCCCGATCCGGTGATGCGGCCGCGCGCCTTCCAATATGTGCAGTTCGGCGAGAACGGGCGCAAGGCGGGGGGCGGCAGCCGGCCCGCGGCCTATCTGGCCTTTCGCGACACGCTTGCCCAGGTGAAGGACTATCGGCGCAGCCCGGCGGCCTTTCTTGCGCAAGGCAAGGACGCGCTGTTGAAGCGCAGCGATGCGGAGGCCTTGGTCGCGGTGATCGAGGGGCGGACCCGGCTTCTCGTCGAAGTCAACCGGGCCAGCGATATCCGCACCGTCCTGTCGCTTCTGGCCGATTATCCGAAGCTGCGGATGGTGCTGGTCGGCGCGAGCGAAGGGTGGATGGTCGCACGCGAAATCGCCGCCGCCGGCGTGCCGGTGATTACCCCCGGCAGCGAGGATCTGCCGAGCGCTTTCGAGACGATGGCGTCGACCACGTCCAACGCGGCGCGGTTGGATGCGGCGGGCGTGGTGGTGGCGCTGACGGCGGGCGGATCGATCTCGGGCGAGCATGTCGTTCGCCAGAATGCCGGCAACCTGGTGGGGATCGCATCGGTTCCGGGCCGGCAGGGATTGAGCTGGGGCAAGGCGTTCGCCGCCATCACCTCGCGCCCGGCGCAAGTGCTTGGACTGGAAGCGGAAATCGGCTCCCTTCAACCCGGCCGCCGCGCCGACGTGGTGATCTGGGATGGCGATCCGCTGGAGCTGTCCTCGGCGCCCCAGGCGGTGTGGATCGACGGCGTGGCGCAGCCGATGCAATCGCACCAGACCCTGCTGCGCGATCGTTTCCTGGCCCCAGAAACCGGGGTTCTGCCCAGGGCCTACAAGCACTGAGAGGGGGTAGACACCACGGTGAGCCGCACGGACGCGGGGCCTGTCAGGCCGGAGGAACCGCCGCCCCGCCACTGGGCGTGGTCGATCCGAAATGGGCCAGCAGGAAGTAGCTGTCGCCCCGGAACACCTGCCGGACATTGGTGATCCCTTCCCGGCCACGCCAGGTGCGACGCTCGACGCAAAGGCAGGCGGCGCCGGTCGGGATGGCCAGCAGCCGCGCTTCCTCTTCCGAGGCGGCGACGGCGGATATGCGGTTTTCCGCTTCCGTCCAGGGAACGTGTTGCAGCAGCCAACTGCCCGGCGGCACATCGCGCAGATCGGCATCGGCAATTTCGGGCACCGCATTCGTGCTGACCAGCCGGTGCTCCAGCGCGAGCGGGACCGCATCGGCCAGGTGCAGGCCATCCACCTGGAGCAGCGCGCCGTTACCCGCCAGCGTGGTTTCTTCTATCCGGGCGGCGTCGGGGCGGCGCAGGCTGCGCACGATGGGCATATAAGTATAGACTTGCCCGCGTTCGCGCACTTGCGCGGCGATGTCGGGCACGTCGAGGACCATCGAATGAACACGCGGGCGCGCCACGAACGTGCCCGCCTTCTTGCGCCGGTCGATCAGGCCCGCGGCGACGAGCGCCGACAGCGCCTTGTTGACCGTCATCCGGGCGCAGCCATAGTGCTGCATCAGCTCCTGCTCGATCGGAAGCCGGTCGCCGGGCGCCAGCTCCCCCGCCAGGATGCGCGCCTCGAAATCGGACCTGATCCGTTCATGCATCGGCTTCTTCACGCGGTCAGCTTCTCCATCGTCGCAACATAGTCCTGTACCACCTGCTCGCGCGCATGGTGTCGTCCTTCGCTAACCACCCGCGCGCCATGTCGCCAGACACAATCGATGCCCGATCGCCCGGCCGCGAATATCAGGCCATCGAGCACGCTATCGATGGCCCGGCCGGCCAGCGACGGGTGACGAAGGTCAAGGCTGACGATATCCGCCGCCACGCCCACCGCAAGACCCGATGTCACCCCCAGCGCCGCCGCGCCGCCATCGACGGCGGCGGCATGGATGTCCGCCCCGGTCGAGCGCCCGGTATCGGCCGCCAGCAGGTTGCGGCCACGATGCACCAGCCTTTGCCCATATTCCAGCAGGCGCAGTTCCTCGGTCGCGTCGATCAGCACGTTGGAATCGCTGCCGATGCCATAGCGCCCGCCGGCGTCCAGGAAGCGCCGCGCCGGGAACACGCCGTCGCCCAGATTGGCCTCTGTGATCGGGCAAAGACCGGCGACGGCGCCGCTGCGCGCCATCGCCGCCGCTTCGGCATCGGTCATGTGCGTCGCATGGACCAGGCACCAGCGCCCGTCGACGCCGACATGATCGAGCAGCCAGGCGACCGGCCGCTGCCCGCTCCACGCCAGGCAGTCGGTCACTTCGCGGATCTGCTCGGCGATGTGGATATGGACGGGGCGATCCGCCGCCACGCGGTCAAGCGCGGCCAGGGCATCGGGCGATACCGCGCGCAGGCTGTGCGGGGCGATCCCGATCACCGCGTCGGGCAAAGCGGCCACCGCCCGCGCCGCGCCTTCGAGCACGCGGGCATAGCCATCGAGATCATCGACGAACCGCCGCTGGTCGGCGCGCGGCGGCGCGCCGCCAAAGCCGGAATGCGCATAGAAAACCGGCAGCAAAGTCAGGCCGATCCCGCTGTCGGCGGCGGCGGCGGCAATCGCGCCGCCCATGATCGCGCGATCGGCATAGGGCCGGCCGCTGGGATCATGGTGCAGGTAATGAAATTCGCCGACGCGCGTGAAACCGCTTTCCAGCATCTCGACATAGGCCAGCGCGGCGATGGCGCGCAGGTCTTCGGGGGTAACCCGGTCCACGAAGCGATACATGACATCGCGCCAGGTCCAGAAGCTGTCGCCCGCCGGGCCGCGCCGCTCGGCCAGCCCGGCCATGCCGCGCTGGAAGGCATGGCTGTGGACATTGGGCAAGCCGGGCACCGCGCAGGCGTGGCGTTCATCGTCGGGGCCGGGCCGCGCGCCGGTTTCGACGCCCGCGATCGTGCCGCCCCGAACGCCGATGCGCACATCGCGCGCCCAGCCGCCGGGCAGCAAGGCCTGCGCGAAGAAGAGCGTGCTATCGCGGCCATTGCGGGCTGCCGGCATGAATCATCTCCTTGATCGAATATTTGTCTATACATTATTTGCCAATGGTGCAATCATTGCCGTGACACAGCAACGGATGGTCCGAACATGCGATGTGACACGGTTTGGAAAGATGCCCGGCTGGCCACGCTGATAGCGGGCGATCCGGGCATCGTGGACCACGGCATCGTCGCCGCGAAGGATGGCGACATCATCTATGCCGGCCCCGCCGCCGATGCGCCCATGCTTGATGCCCGGCACAGCATTGGCTGCGATGGCCGCTGGATCACCCCCGGCCTGATCGACTGCCACACCCACCTGATCCACGCCGGCAACCGCGCGCACGAGTTCGAACTGCGGCTGGCCGGCGCATCCTATGAACAGATCGCCCGCGCCGGCGGCGGCATCGTATCGACGATGCACGCCACCCGCGCCGCGACGCAGGACGGCCTGGTGGCAAGCGCGCTGCCGCGCCTGGACGCGCTTCTGGCCGAAGGCGTGACCACGGTCGAGGTGAAATCGGGCTATGGCCTCGACATCGAAACCGAACTGCGCATGCTGCGGGCGGCCCGGCAGCTTGGCGAAGCGCGCGCCGTGCGGATCGCCACGACGTTCCTGGGCGCGCATGCGCTGCCGCCCGAATATGCCGATGATGCCGATGGCTATATCGCAATGCTGTGCGATGTGCTGGTGCCCCGCATCGTCGCGCTGGGCCTGGCCGACGCGGTGGACGGCTTCTGCGAGGGCATCGGGTTCACCCCCGCGCAGATCGGGCGCCTGTTCGCGGCGGCCGCATCGCACAAGCTGCCCGTCAAGCTGCATGCCGAACAGCTTTCCAATTCGCACGGCGCGCGTCTGGCCGCCGATCATCGCGCGCTGTCGGCCGATCATCTGGAATATCTGGACGAGGACGGCATCGCCGCCCTGGCCAGATCGGGCACGGTCGCCACGGTGCTGCCGGGGGCGTTCTATTTCATGAACGAGACGCGGCGGCCCCCGATCGACGCGCTGCGCGACCGGCAGGTGCCGATCGCGCTGGCGACCGACTGCAATCCGGGCACCTCGCCGCTGACCTCGATCCTGCTTGTCATGAACAGGGGCGCGACGCTGTTCCACCTGACCGTAGAGGAATGCCTGGCGGGCGTGACCCGCAACGCCGCGCGCGCGCTGGGCCTGGGACATCGCATCGGCACGCTGGAAGCCGGCAAGCGCTGCGACCTGGCGATCTGGGACATCGAGCGGCCCGCCGAACTGGTTTATCGCATGGGGTACAATCCGCTCCACGCCCGCATCTGGAGTGGTCAATGAACGACATCGTCCTTACCCCCGGCGCAGTCACGCTGGCCCAATGGCGCGCGCTTTATCGCGGCGCCCGCGTGCGGCTTGACCCCGCCCATGCCCCGCGCATCGCGCAAGGTGCCGCCGCCGTGGCCCGCATCCTGGCCAAAGGCGCGCCGGTCTATGGCATCAACACAGGCTTTGGAAAACTGGCCAGCGTCCGCATCGGCGATGCCGATCTGGCCACCTTGCAGCGCAATATCGTGCTCAGCCACGCGGCGGGCACGGGCGAACCTTCGCCGGTGCCGGTGATCCGGCTGATGATGGCGCTCAAGCTGGCCAATCTGGGTCAGGGCGCATCGGGCGTGCGGCCCGAAACCGCCGCCCTGCTAGAAGCGATGCTGGCGCAAGGTCTGACCCCGGTGGTGCCGTGCCAGGGATCGGTGGGGGCCAGCGGCGATCTTGCGCCGCTGTCGCACATGGCCGCCGCGATGATCGGGGTGGGCGAAATCTTCATCGGCGAAGAGCGGCTGCCCGCCGGGGACGCGCTGGCGCGGGCGGGACTGGCGCCGGTGGAACTGGGACCGAAGGAAGGCCTGGCGCTGCTCAACGGCACGCAGTTTTCCACCGCCAACGCGCTGGCCGGACTGTTCGAGGCCGAATTGCTGTTCCAGTCCGCGCTCGTCACCGGGGCATTGTCGACCGAGGCGGCCAAAGGCTCGGACACGCCGTTCGATCCCCGCATTCACGCCCTGCGCCGGCACGCCGGGCAGATCGAGACCGCCGCCGCGCTGCGCACGCTGATGGCCGGGTCCGCGATCCGCGCCAGCCACCTGGAAAACGATGTCCGCGTGCAGGACCCTTATTGCCTGCGCTGCCAGCCGCAAGTCATGGGCGCCGCGCTCGACATCCTGCGGCAGGCAGCGACCACGCTGGAAATCGAGGCGAACGGCGTTTCCGACAACCCGCTGATCTTCCCCGATACCGACGAGGCGCTTTCGGGCGGCAACTTCCACGCCGAGCCGGTAGCCTTCGCCGCCGACATGATTGCGCTGGCCATCTGCGAGATCGGTTCGATCGCCGAGCGGCGGATCGCCATGCTGGTCGATCCCGCCCTGTCCGGGCTTCCCGCCTTCCTGACCCCGCGTCCCGGCCTCAATTCGGGCTTCATGATCCCGCAAGTCACGGCGGCGGCGCTGGTGTCGGAAAACAAGCAGCGCGCCTATCCCGCCAGCGTCGATTCGATCCCGACATCGGCGAACCAGGAGGATCATGTCTCGATGGCCGCGCATGGCGCGCGCCGCCTGCTCGCCATGGCCGAAAACGCGACCGCCGTGATCGGCATCGAATACCTGGCTTCAGCGCAGGGCATCGATTTCCATGCGCCGCTTGCGACCAGCGCCATCCTGCGCGCGGCACAGGGCCTGCTGCGCCGCGAAGTTTCGCACTTGTCCGATGACCGGCATTTCCATCCCGACATGAACGTGGCCAACCGGCTTGTCCGCTCAGGCGCGCTGGCCGCGATCGTCGCCGGCGTGGTGCCCGGTGTCGCATGACCGACTGGCTGCGGATCGATTGCGGCGCGGCCCCGCTGATCGTCGCCATTCCGCATAGCGGCACCGCGCTGGCCGATGTCGGTGACAGCTTCGTCTCGCCCTGGCTGGCGCGCAAGGACACCGACTGGTGGGTCCACCGCCTTTATGCCTTCGCGCGCGACCTGGGGGCAACGACGGTGCGCACGAGGATTTCGCGCAGCGTGATCGACGTCAATCGCGATCCGTTGGGCGTATCGCTCTATCCCGGCATGGCAACGACCGAACTGTGCCCGACGACGACTTTCGACGGCGAAGCCCTTTATCGCGGCGGCGGCGGCCCGGACGACGCCGAGATCGCCCGCCGCCGCGCGCGGTGGTTCGATCCCTATCACGCGGCGCTGGCCGGCGAAATCGCGCGGCTGCGCGCGCTGCACGGCCATGTCGTCGTCTATGATGCCCATTCGATCCGCAGCCACGTGCCCCGATTGTTCGCCGGAGAACTGCCGCAGTTCAACATCGGCACCAATGGCGGGGCGGCCTGCGCCCCGGCCCTGGCCGGCGCGATCGCCGAGCGCTGCGCCGCCAGCGGCGACAGCCATGTGCTCGACGGCCGGTTCCGGGGCGGCTGGACGATACGCCACCATGGCCGGCCGGACCGGGGTGTCCATGCCGTCCAGATGGAACTGGCGATGCGCGGCTACCTGGACGAGCCAGGCCGCCCCGACGAAGGCAACTGGCCATCGCCGTTCGACCCGCCGCGCGCCGCGCGCCTTGGCACCACGCTTTTCGCCATCCTGAAGGCCTGCGTCGCCTTCGCACCGTCCCGAACTTCAAGAGGATCGTCATGACCCGTCTCGACAACAGCCGCGACATCCGCGCCGCGACCGGCACCGAACGCACCGCGAAAAGCTGGCTGACCGAAGCCGCCTTGCGCATGCTGATGAACAACCTGCACCCCGATGTGGCCGAGCGGCCCGAGGAACTGGTGGTCTATGGCGGCATCGGCCGTGCCGCGCGCGACTGGGAAAGCTACGACACGATCGTCGCCACGCTGCGCCGCCTGGAAGACGACCAGACGCTGCTAGTCCAGTCGGGCAAGCCCGTCGGCGTGTTCCGCACCCATGCCGATGCGCCGCGCGTGCTGATCGCCAATTCCAATCTCGTGCCGCACTGGGCAACCTGGGAGCATTTCAACGAACTCGATCGGCGCGGGTTGGCGATGTACGGCCAGATGACCGCCGGATCGTGGATCTATATCGGCACGCAGGGCATCGTGCAGGGCACGTATGAAACCTTCGCCGAAATGGGCCGCCAGCATTATCGCGGCGACCTGGCGGGCCGATGGCTGCTGACGGCGGGCCTGGGCGGCATGGGCGGGGCGCAGCCGCTGGCGGCGGTCATGGCGGGGGCATCGTGCCTGGCCATCGAATGCCAGCAAAGCCGCATCGATATGCGGCTGCGCACCGGCTATCTCGATGTAGCCGCCCGCACGATCGAGGAAGCGATGGCGATCATCGAGAAAAGCTGCGCGCAAAAGACACCGCTCTCGGTCGGTCTGGTCGGCAATGCGGCAGAGATCCTGCCCGAGCTGTTCCGCCGCGGCATCCGCCCCGATCTGCTGACCGACCAGACCAGCGCGCACGATCCCGTCAACGGCTACCTGCCCGCCGGCTGGACGGTCGCCCAATGGGTCCAGCAGCGCGAGCGCGATCCGCAATCGGTGGCGAAGGCCGCCAGGGCCAGCATGGCCACCCATGTCCGCGCGATGCTGGATTTCCAGGCCGCCGGCGTGCCGACCACCGACTATGGCAACAACATCCGCCAGGTCGCGCTGGACGAAGGCGTGGAGAACGCCTTCGCCTTTCCCGGCTTCGTCCCCGCCTATATCCGCCCGCTGTTCTGCCGGGGCATCGGTCCGTTCCGATGGGTGGCGCTGTCGGGCGACCCGGAGGACATCTACCGGACCGACCGGAAGGTGAAGGAACTGCTGCCCGATGACGCGCACCTCCACCACTGGCTCGACATGGCGCGCGAGAAGATCCAGTTCCAGGGCCTGCCCGCGCGCATCTGCTGGGTGGGGCTTGGCGATCGCCATCGGCTTGGCTTGGCCTTCAACGAAATGGTGGCGAAGGGCGAACTGAAAGCGCCCGTGGTCATCGGCCGCGACCATCTCGATTCCGGCTCCGTCGCCTCGCCCAACCGCGAAACCGAAGCGATGCGCGACGGGTCGGACGCGGTCAGCGACTGGCCCTTGCTGAACGCGCTGCTCAACACCGCCTCGGGCGCGACCTGGGTGTCGCTGCATCACGGCGGCGGGGTCGGCATGGGCTATTCCCAGCACAGCGGCATGGTGATCGTGGCCGACGGCACGCCCGAGGCCGCCCGGCGGCTGGAGCGCGTGTTGTGGAACGATCCCGCCACCGGCGTGATGCGCCACGCCGATGCCGGCTATCCGATCGCGCTGGACTGCGCGCGGGACCAGGGCCTGGATCTGCCGGGCATAACGGGGTGAGCCGCCCGCGCGTGATCCGCGCCGCCGATTGCCCGCCCACCGCCTGGAAAAACGGCGGCGGCACGACCCGGCAGCTCGCGGTTTTTCCCCCCGGCGCGGGCATCGACGATTTTCTCTGGCGGATCAGCATCGCGCAGGTCGACAAGGCCGGCCCCTTTTCGGTCTTTCCCGGCATCGACAGGGTGCTGGCGGTGGTGCGCGGCACGCTGCGCCTGACCCCTGCCCTGGCCCCGGACTTGGGCGAGGAACGGGTGATGACAAGCCTGAGCGCGCCCTATGCCTTCGACGGCGCCAGCGATATGTTCGGGGAACCGCTGGGCGGCCCGGCCATCGATGTGAATGTCATGGCGCGGCGCGGCAGGTGCGCGGCCCGGATGCGCTTCGTCGCGGCAGGCAGCGCCGTCGCCCGCGAAGGCACGACCTTCCTGACCGCGCTGCACCCTGTCGCGATCGAGGCGGTGTCGCTGGCGAAGCTGGACACGCTTTGCGTGGACGAACCCTTCATCGCGCCGGGGCGGGCGGTTTTGACGCATCTGACGATGGCCTAGCGGGAACCGGAACCTACTTTGGCGGCGTGCGCTTGAGCGGCAGTGCCGTGGTGCACTTGATTTCCTCCATCGAGAATGCCGAACTGACATCGGTCAGGCGAACGGAGCGAATGAGGCGGCGGTATACCGCGTCATAGGCGCCGATGCTCTCGACTCGCAGCTTGAGCAGGTAATCGACATCGCCGGACATGCGATAGAATTCGACCACTTCCGGAATATCGCGCACAACATCGGTCAGCTTCTGGAGCCATTCTTCGGAATGTTCGGATGCGCGGACGCTGACGAACACCGTCATGTCCAGGCCAAGTTTGCTTGCATCGAGCAAAGTGACGCGCCGGGAGATGACTCCGGCTTCTTCCATTCGCTTGATCCGCCGCCAGCAGGTATTGTTCGACATGTTCGCCTTTGCCGCGATATTGGCGATCGACAACGTGGCGTCTTCCTGCATGATCCCGAGGATTCGAATATCGGCGTCGTCAATCGTGACCTGAGGCATTGGGAACGCTCCCCTGGTTCAGAACGGCGGGTTGGGCGGCCATGGCGGGATCTTCCCATCCGGCGGCAGCGCGCGAAGTCCTTGCCCGCGCGATGGCGCTGGTTGCCGCAACGTCCATGGTGACGTTGCCGACGGTCCGAACGAGGTCGGGCACCATCTCCACCGCAACGAGCAGGGCAAGCGGCTCGATCGGGATGCCCATCACGACGCAAATGGGGGCGATGGATGTCAGGAAGCTGACCTGGCCGGGCAGGCTGACCGAGCCGACCGTGGTGATAGCAGCGACCGCGGCCCCGGCCGCAATCGTCGATGGCGTCAGGGCCATGCCCAGCCAATGCGCGACGTAGATCGCAACGGCCAGGTTCATCGCCGGACTGGTCACGCGGAAGATGGCCACCGCGATAGGAAGCGATACGCGCGAATTTGCCTGCGGCACCCCAAGGGCGTCGCTGGCCTCCAACATGGTCGGCAACGCGGCGAGCGATGACTGCGTGCTGAGCGCAACGGCCTGTGCCGGCACCATCGCGCGCACGAAGCGGACCAGCCCGACACGACCGCCGAACACGGCAATCGGGTAAGCCAAGAGCATGGGCACCAGCCCCGCGCTCGAAACGATGGCCACATAGTGCGCCAGCGCCCCGATCACCGAAGCTCCGGTACGGACACCAACGGAAAAGGCCAGCGCCAGGACGCCGACCGGGGCGAGCCGCAGGACCCAGTCGACGATCACCAGCATCGCATTGCCGATCGCGTCGAAGAACGCGACGACCGGATCGCGCTGCACGGACGGCAGTTTTGCCAGCGCCATGGCAAAAATTGCCGCGAACAGGATCAGCGGCAGCAGGGCATCGTTCGCCGCGGCCGCAATGGGATTGGTCGGCACGATCGAGCGCAGATAATCCGCAATACCGGCAGGAGGAGCGATCGCAGGATGCCCGGACCGCAAGCCGGCGGCCAGGGCCGCGGCGGCATCCGAAGGCATCGGCCAGGCTGCGAGAAGCATCGGCACAAGCACGGCGGCGATGGCCGTGGACAGCCAGAGCAAGGCAACGAATGTCACGGCCGAGCGCAATGCGATGCGATCGCCGCGCGCGCTGTCGATCGTCTTGGCGATGCCGGTGATCAGCAGCGACACGACCAGCGGGACGATGGTCATGCGCAGCCCATCGAGCCAGAGCCCGCCCACACCTTCGGCCAGCGCCAGCGCCCGGTCCAGTCCACCCCACGCCATGTGGCCACTGACTATCCCGGCGACCAGGCCTGAAAACAGCGAAGTCAGGATTAGCCAAGTTCGATTCATATCGTCATCCGCCTTTGCTTTCGACCGGCCGAGTGCCTTCATGACACCAAGACGCGCCGGAAGCCAAAGACCCCAATCACGCCAAAGCCCCAATCAAAATTGCGGCTCGGCGCAGTCGCACTGCGCCGCCGGGCCGCACCGGAATCGCGGCCAGGAGCGAAGCGAGCGATACCACCCTTGGCATGGATACCGTGATGATCATCCCATATAATGAGATAACACAGAACATATATCACGATAATTCGTCATTCATCCAAAACATCGGTGATGAACGCATCGCCCCTGCCGTGGCATAAAATTGTTCAAGCAGGGGAACGCGCAATGTCCTTACTCAGTGCCGATACGGCGGATTGCCGAAGCAGGGGCGAAGTCGCTGCCGTCGCATGGCAGGAAGGATGTTCGCCCCGTGCCCCCGCCCCATCCACCCTCCGTCTGGCGCTGGAACCGGCGCGACCGGACAGAACCCGGCTGATCGACAGGATCTGGCCACATGTGCCGGGGCTGCACGGATACTTGCGACGGCGTGTCGCTTCCAGCGAACTCGACGATGTGCTGCAGGACGTTCTGCTACGCATCCTTCGGCGGGCCGGAGAGGCCGTTGTCGAGCACCCGGAACGGTATTTGTACCAGGCCGTGCGGGCCACGCTGGTGGACCGTCACCGCCGCAGCACCGCCAGGCGTTCGGCTTGCCACTGCGAATTGTCGGAAGCGATGCATCCGATCGATGACCTGTCGCCTCTGCGGATACTGCTGGCCCGCGACGACATGCGCGCCGCCGAGCGCGTCTTGCGGCAATTGCCCGACCGCACGCGCGAAATCATCATCGCGGTCAGGATTGAAGGCGCAAGCCTGAAAAGCCTGGCCAACACGTACAATATTTCGACGAGCGCGATCGAAAAGCACGTCACGCGTGCGGCCAAGGCCCTGTCGCAGATCAAGGCCATGGGCAGGCCAGCAATCCCTGCCGCCACTTCATAGCCGCCACTCGATAGCCACCACCTGATCGCCGCCCCCAAGCCACGCCGGCGCGCGGCAACACCCCCGGAAGATGGAACACCCTGAATGACACTTTGCAGAATCGTCGAGGAATCCACTCGGCTGATCCATGATGAAGGCGATTGCGCTTCGCTTCAGCGCACGCCCGGCCCGCCGATCCAGCGCGGCTCGACGATCCTGTTGTCGACCTGCGCGCAAGTCTACGATTCCTCGCTGGTCACCTATGGCCGTGTCGGGATGGCGACGCAGCGGACCTTGCGCGACGCGCTGATGACGCTCGAACATGCCGACGAGGCTTTCCTCTACCCGTCCGGGCTGTCGGCGATAACGGGAACCTTGCTGGCGCTGCTATCGGCGGGCGATGAAGTCCTCGCGTGCGATTCCGTCTACAATCCGACGCGCAGGTTTCTTGCCGGAACGCTCGCTCGATTTGGCGTGACGGCGCGATATTTCGAACCGGCCGCCACAGCCGAAACGATCGGCAAGATGATCACGCCCGCCACGCGCGTCATATTCCTGGAATCACCCGGATCGCTGACGTTCGAAATGCAGGACATCCCCGCCATCGCCCGCCTGGCGCGCGAACGCGGCGTGCTGACCGTCATCGACAACACCTGGTCGGCCGGCGTGCTGTTCAAGCCGCTCGATCACGGGGTGGATGTAAGCATCCAGTCGCTCACCAAATATGTCTGCGGGCACTCGGACGTTTTCATGGGGATGGCCGCCGCCAAGGGCGAAGCGGTCGGGCGGCTGGCCACTTCCAGCCATGAAACCGGCTGGGCCGTTTCCCCCGACGATGCGTACATGGCGCTTCGCGGCCTGCGGACCTTGCACACGCGCCTGGCCCAGCACGGCGCGGCGGGGTTGCGGGTGGCGCAGTGGCTGTCGCAGCAACCCGAGGTCCAGTCCGTCCTCTGCCCCGCCCTGGCCGATGATCCCGGCCACGCGATCTGGAAGCGCGATTTCACCGGCAATTGCGGACTGATCGGCGCAGTGCTCAAGCCGGTGTCGGACCAGGACGTGGCACGGATGGTGGAAAGCCTTTCGCTGTTCGGGTTGGGCTATTCATGGGGCGGCTTCGAAAGCCTGATCCTGCCGTGCGATCCGCAGCTTTCCGCTCGGACCTGCAGTGGCGCGTTCCCCGGCCCGCTGCTGCGCCTGCATATCGGCCTCGAGAGCGTGGACGACCTGATCGCCGACTTGCGGCATGGCCTCGATCAGTTGCCGGATGCGACCCGGGCAGCATCGCGGTGTCGGGCCATCGCTTGACGGCTTTCATCCATCGATCACGGTGCCTCGGCCGACGGATCCACGGCTTCATGGATGTTGCGCATGAACGCCTTCAATCGCAGCAGGCCAAAGAAATCGAGCATGAGCGGCAGCGCGCCCTGCAGCATGGCGGCCGCTTTTTCCTCGGAAATCCGGCCCGCGCTGCCTTGCAGGAAAACCTCTGCCTCACGCGCGGCGACATCCTCCGCCGCTTTGCGGTAGAAGGCGATGTTCTCGGGCGGAAACCCGGCTTCCTCGACGAAGCCGAGTTCGCGAATCTGAGCCCAAATCTCCACCAGCCGCGCGTCGGTCAGGCTTAGCCGCGGTTCGTCGCCTTCCGTTACGAGATCGACCATGCCCATCGCCTGAAACGCTTTCGCGTCATGTTCCGCGCAAGGGTTCCGGTCGGAAATGGCAGCGAGCGGAACGAGGCGGGTGTTGTCGAGGCCAAAGCGGATCGCGAGCAGTTCCTCAAGATGGTGATAGGTCACCGCACCCGCCCCGCCGTCCACGCGATTGCCGTCGAGAAGTTCCTTGATTTGATCGAGGGTCAGCCGGCTGCCCTTCTGAAGCTCGCGAACCACCCGGACGGCGCGGACATGGGTGTCATCGTATTCCGCCTGGTTTCTCGACGTTCGTTGCGGTTCGGGCAGCAGGCCTTTGCGCAGGAGAATCCGGATCACCTCGCGATCGACGCCCGTTTTCTCTTCAAGTTCCCGCATGCGCATAGCGTCGCCCCTTACCCGTTTCCGCAGCCGCAGGACAAGTCGCCCACGGCCGATGCGCACCGGCCTGGCCAAGCCCTATTGCGCATTTCAAAAAGTGCGTGCAGCAAACACGCATAACACGTGCGATACACACGCACGATTCGATACCCATGCGGAGAGGAGACCTATCTTGGCCACGAAACTGGATAACGATCAGCGCGCCCGAGCCGAGCGCCCATCACACGTTCCGATCGACCGGGTATACGAGATCGACATGTACGCGCTCGAAGGCATCGAGGCCGGCTACCATGAAGCCTGGAAGCAGGTCGCCCCGGCCGGCACTCCCGATCTCGTCTGGACCCCGTTCACCGGCGGGCACTGGATCGCCATGAATGGCGAGACGGTGAAGGATGTCTACAGCGATCCAGGGCGGTTCTCGAGCGAGGTGATCTTCCTGCCCAAGGAGGCGGGGGAACTCTATCAACTGGTCCCGACGCGGATGGACCCGCCCGAGCATACGCCATACCGCAAGTCGCTGGACAAGGGGCTGAGCCTGGCCAAAATTCGCAAGGTCGAGGATCAGGTGCGCCAGGTCGCGGGCGACCTGATCGACAAGTTCGCCGATCGCGGCGAGTGCGATTTCGCCGCCGAATATGCCGGCACCTTTCCCGTTCATGTCTTCATGGCGCTTGCCGATCTTCCGCTCGAAGACGTCCCGCTGCTGAGCAAGTTTGCCCGGCAGATGACCCGGCCCGAAGGCAACTCCCCCGAAGAGATGGCGGCGGACCTCCAGGCCGGCAACGATGGCTTCTTCGGCTATGTCGATCCGATCATTCGCGCCCGCACCGGCGGGAGCGGCGAGGATCTGATCACAACCATGGTCAACACCGAGATCAACGGCGCGCCGATCGAGCACCAGAAGGCGCAAGGGCTGATCTCGCTGCTGCTCCTCGGCGGGCTGGATACCGTGGTCAACTTCCTCAGCTTCTTCATGATCCACCTTGCGCGGCATCCCGAACTGGTGGAGGAACTGCGCACCGACCCCATCAAGCTGAAGCGGGCGGCCGAGGAAATGTTTCGGCGTTTTCCGGTGGTGTCCGAAGCGCGGATGGTCGCCAGGGACCAGGAATACCGCGGCGTGACACTCAAGCGCGGCGACATGATTCTGCTCCCGACCGTGCTTCACGGGCTCGACGAAACGATCAACGCGGAACCCTGGAAGCTCGATCTGGAACGGCGCAAGATCGACCACAGCACGTTCGGCGGCGGCCCGCATCGCTGCGCGGGCATGCACCTTGCCCGCATGGAAGTTATCGTGACGCTTGAGGAATGGCTCAAGCGCATCCCGCGCTTCCGGCTCAAGGATGATGCGGCGCCGACGTACTTTTCGGGGATCGTGGCAGCGGTCGAGAATGTGCCGCTGACGTGGGCGCCGGCGAAATCGGCCTGAACGCCCGCAGCTTGCCCTGCGACCAAGCACACAGATCATAAAGAGGAACGCCAATGAAGGGACGTGCGTCGGTTCTGGTAAAGCCGAATCAACTGGAAACCTGGGACGTGGAGATTGCCGACCCCGAACCGGGCGGCGCGCTCGTATCGATCGTTCTCGGCGGCGTCTGTGGCAGCGACGTCCATATCCTGACGGGCGAGGCCGGCGTGATGCCCTTCCCCATCATCCTGGGACACGAGGGAATCGGCCGGATCGAGAAACTGGGATCGGGCGTTGCGAACGACTATGCCGGTGTCCCGCTCAAGGCCGGGGATCTGGTCTACTGGTCGCCCATCGCGCTGTGCCATCGCTGCTATTCCTGCACGGTGCTCGACGAAACCCCTTGCGAGAACACGCAATTCTTCGAAGATGCCGGAAAGCCGAACTGGGGCAGCTACGCCGAATATGCCTGGCTGCCGAACGGCATGCCCTTCTACAAGCTGCCGGAACACGCGCAGCCCGAAGCCGTCGCCGCGCTTGGCTGCGCGCTGCCCACGGTGCTGCGCGGCTTCGACCGGTGCGGCCCCGTGCGGATCGGCGATACGGTGGTGGTGCAGGGAGCAGGCCCCGTCGGCCTGTCGGCGGTGCTTGTCGCCGCTCAGGCCGGGGCGCGCCAGATCATCGTGATCGATGGATCACCGGGCCGGCTTGAGGCCGCGCGAACCCTGGGCGCGACCGAAACGATCGGGCTGGATATTCCCGCCGAAGAAAGGCGCAGGCTGGTCTATGAGCTGGTCGGCCGCAATGGCCCAAACATCGTCGTCGAGGCGGCGGGCGTTCTTCCCGCCTTTCCCGAGGGCGTGGACCTGTCCGGCAATCACGGCCGCTACATAATCCTCGGATTGTGGGGCGCCATCGGCACGCAGCCGATCAGCCCGCGCGACCTGACGATCAAGAACCTGACGATCGGCGGCGCCACGTTCCCCAAGCCCCGGCATTATTACCAGGCCATGCACATGGCTGCCGCATTGCAGGATCGCGTCCCGCTGGCTGCCCTCGTCAGCCATCGGTTCGGTGTATCGGGCGCGCAAGAAGCCCTGCATCTGACCAAGAGCGGCGCGACGATCAAAGCGGTGATCGACCCGACGATCAGCTAGGGTCGCGGCAAGCGCGAGCGCCGGTTAGCCCCGTCGCCGTCGCTTCTTGACAAAGGGCCGGGTCAACTTACTCGTTGATCTATGCGGCCCTTTACGCCGCGCGAGCGACGGGTCGGATCGCTGAAGACGGAATGAGGAATGGATCAGGAATGAGCAAGGTCAGCAACGTCTCGCGCCGACGTCGCTCCGCGCTTACCAAGGGCGGGGCCGATTATACCGCGAAGCGCGAGGAGCTTGTTCGGATCGCCGCGAAGCTCTTCAAGGAGCAAGGCTATCAGTCCACCAAACTCCTCGACATCGCCCAGGCGGCCGGCCTGGATCGCGCGACGGTCTATTACTACGTCGGCAGCAAGGAAGAACTCTTTCGCGAGGCCGTGGAAGGCGTGCTCGACGCGAACCTGGCCGAAGCGCAGCGATTGCTGGAAGACGCCTCGCTCAGTTGGGCAGACCGTCTGCACGCGATCTACGTGCGCCTGATGGTCTCCTACGAGGAGAACTATCCGGCCACCTTCGTCTATATTCAAGAGCAGATGCACCAGGTCGGTTCGGAGGAGACCATCTGGGCGCAGGAGATCATGAAGAAGACCCGCCGGTTCGATCAGATGCTGCTCGGATTTATCCGCGAGGCGATCGCCTCCGGCGAACTTCGCTCGGACATCCCCCCCCGCCTCGTGGAGCACGCGCTGTTTGGCATGCTCAACTGGACGCACCGCTGGTTTACGCCCGGCGGACCGATGACCGGCCTGGATATCGCCGACGCATTCTGGTCCATCTTCATGAACGGCATGACTCCCGAAAAGTCCTAGATCGGATCGACAGTCAGGAAGTCCTGGCGCGATTGCCGATGAAATGCCGATCCGTATTTCCAGATACGTGCATGTCGATCCGATCTGCGGCGATCATAACATGGCGCGCAACGCGCGCTTATCGATCTTCGTGGCCGACATCGGCCAGTCGGCGCCGGTCATGAAGATGATCGCGCGCGGGACCTTGTAGCTTGCGATCTGGCCACGGCAGAAGGCGATCAGGGTCTCCTCATCGACGTCATGGCCATCATAGATTTCAACGAACGCGACAGGGACTTCATCAAGGCGGGCATCGGGGCGTCCCACGACTTCGGCGGTCTTTACTGCGGGATGCCCGCACAGATAGGCCTCCACTTCGATGGCGGCGACATTTTCACCGCCGACCTTCAGCATGTCCTTGCAGCGGCCGCCGAAAATGAGGCTGCCGTTCGCCGTCCGGGTATAGAGGTCGCCCGTCCTCAGCCACCCGTCTGGATCGAGCGCTTCGCTGGTCTTTTCCGGCGACGCCCAATACCGGTCCATGACGTTGTAGCCCCGCACGAGGATTTCGCCCATCGTGCCGTCGGGAAGATCAGCGCCCGTCTCGGGATCGCAGATGCGGACCTCCACGCCCGGGCACGGCTTGCCCTGGGTATGAATCCGCGATTCGCGCGTCTCGTCGCGATCGCAAAGCGCGAAGACGCCCGCTGTCTCCGTCATGCCGCAGGCCTGGATCACCTCGGTGTCGGCAAACAGGTCCTGAACGCGTTCGACGAGGGTGGGAGGGGCGATCAGGAACAGATACCGAAGGGTGGCGAATTTTTCCGACGCGAAATCCGGGTGGTCGATGATTCCCTGCACGATCGCGGGGAACCACGGCCAGGCCAGAGTCACGCCGTTCTGCGCCATGAGAGCGATCGCGCGGCCCGGATCGAAATAGGTATCGGCAAGGAACGTGCCCCCTGCCCCGACCGAGCCGATGAAGGGCGCCAGGCTGCCGATGTGAAACAGCGGACCGCCGGCCCAGGTCACGTCCACGCCGCCCGACGACAGACGATAGCGTGCCCTTTCCACCGGCCCGCGCGTGACAGCCTCGTGGGGCAGCACGCAGCCCTTTGGGTTGGCGGTGGTTCCCGACGTGTAGATGATCAGCGCCGTATCCCGGACGCGAACGCATTGCCGGACCGCCTCGACCGCCTGGGGATCGATGCTGTCGCCGTGGGCCAGGAACTCTGCGCGTCCCATGACGCCTTGCTGCGCCTCGCCGCGCAGGAGCGCGACGTGCCGCAACGTGCCCGTGGTCTTTCCGCCGCCAAGAGCATCGCCGATGATCGCGAGAAAATTCGTCGGATCGCTTTCATGGCGGCTGGTGAGCAGCACCGCCACATCGGCATTGTCGACAATGAAGCCGATCTCGGCCGCGCGGAGGCGCGCGTTGAGCGGCACGGCAACGCAGCCCGCCAACGCGATCCCGAAGAGGGCTTCGGCGAATTCGACGCTGTTGGGCAGCAGCAGGGCGACATGTTCCCCGCGCTTCACCCCCAAACCGAACAAGGCGCGCGCGACCTTGAACGCGCCTTCGCGCAATTCGCCATATGTCACCGAGGCATGCGGCAGCACCAGCGCCCGCCGCTCGGGATGGGCGGCGCAAGCGCGCAGGAGAAGATCACCCAGGGTGGCGACCTCAGTTGTCACGATAGATGTCATGTTCCTCTCCATCGCGCCTTTTGCAGCGCCGATGCCCTTATGGAAAAAAGTTTGCCGGGTAGTCAACACTGGAGTTGACAGGCGCCGTCCAAGTGAGTGATACGACTGTCAACACACGTATTGACAGAACCCGCTGACGGTAAGCCGCAGTTGAGGCTTCGGGCGGATAAAAAAGGGCTGGAGTGGGATGCGATATCACCTGATGCAAACCGGCGTCGTCGGTCGTCGTCACGAGATCGAACAGGGCATGGCGGGTCAGCGGCACGATCTTTACCAACGCTTCCTCGAGGAAGTGCGTGGCTATGTGCAACTTGCCGACGAGTTGGGCTTCTATGGCTATTGCCAGCCCGAGCATCACTTGCAGATCGAAGGTTTCGAAGCCAACAACCATCCCGGCATGTTCAGCCTGTTCGTGGGCCAGAACAGCAAGCGGCTCAAGGCGGGCATCATGGGCTACACCATGACGACGCATAACCCGGTGCGCGTTGCCGAGGAGATCGCGACGCTGGATCATATGCTGCAGGGCCGCCTCTATTGCGGCTTCACGCGCGGCTATCACGCGCGCTGGGTCGATGCCTACGGCATCAAGGAAGGCGTCAGCGCCACCACCCCCGCCAATGTTAAGGCGCGCGACGAACAGGACGCGCGCAACCGCTCGCTGTTCGAAGAAGGCGTTCGCGTGGTCAAGAAGGCTTGGGCCAACGACGTGTTCAGTCACAAAGGGGAGAACTGGCAGTTCCCGCCCGAAGGCGGCTCAGCCGGTCACCCGGCCTATGCCAAGTTCGGCAAGGGCCAGGACGCGGATGGCATCGTGCGCGAGATCGGCATCGCACCGCGCTGCTACCAGGATCCCCATCCCCCGATCTATGGCGGTTTCGCCGCATCCGGTCGCACGATCGACTTCTGGGCGGAAGAAGGCGGAAAGCTGATCGTCCTTTCGGACAACCTCGATTTCTGCGAGAATCTCAACAACCGCTACATCGCCACGGCGGCGAAGAACGGCCGCGAAGTGACGAAGACCGATGCCTCGGCATGGGGCGGCTTCCTCATGCTGACCGACGACAAGGATCGCGCCGCGAAGCTCATGGAAGAGCATATGTGGTTCTGGGACGAATGGTTCATTCCCATGGGCCAGCGCCCGCCCAACGTCCTCATCGGCTCGGCCGACGAGATTGCCGACAAGATCGGCAAGGCGCATGATCGCCTCGGCTTCGACGAGCTTTTCCTGATGTTCGGCCAGGGCCATCTCGAACCCGAAGCCAATCAGGAGGAACTCGAGCAGTTCATCAGCAAGGTCGCGCCCCGCTTCTCGACAAAATCGGCCGACGGCACGTTCGTTTGATCACAACCATAAGCAGAACATTTTTTCGAGGAGAATTAGGATGCCAATGCAGTGCGGGATCTTCATGACCCCTTACAACCCGCCCAAGCGGACGGCGCGCCAGGTTTTCGATTGGGCGCTCGATATCGCCCGGATCGCCGACGAGGCCGGCTATGCCGATTTCATGATCGGCGAGCATTACACCCTGGGCTGGGAGAACATTCCCATGCCCGAGGCGATCATCGCGGCCTGCGCGCAAACCACCCAGAAGATCCGCTTCGCACCGATGGCGCATCTGCTGCCGTATCACGACCCCGCAACGCTCGCCATCCGCATCGGCTGGCTGAGCCAGGTCATGGAAGGGCGCTACTTCCTTGGCGTTGCGCCGGGCGGTCACCACACCGACGCCATTCTTCATGGCTTCGAGAATCTGGGCGAATTGCCGCCCCGCCAGTTGGAAGCCCTGCACCTGATGGAGCGGGTGTGGGAAAACAAGCCGTTCCTCGAAAAGGGCAAGTACTTCCAGGCCGGTTTTCCCGGCCCGGATTCGATGCCGGAATACTGGGTCGATATCGCCGATAACCGCCCTTACGGCGGCCGTGAGAAGCTTGAGATCGCCGTCACCGGCCTGTCGATGAATTCATCGTCGATGCGGTTCGCCGGCGAGCGTGACTACAGCCCGATCTCCTTCTTCGGCGGCACCCCGCAGATGAAGGCGCACTGGGACACCTGGGCGACCGCCATGGAATCGAAAGGGCGCACGGCGGATCGGAAGCGCTACCGCGTCTGCCGCGACGTGTTCATCGCCGATACCGACGCCGAGGCAAAGCGCCTGTTCCTCAAGAGCGGCATGGCGCAGACCTGGGCGAAGTATCTCAAGGAAATCTACGTCAAGTTCGGGCTGTTCAACGGCATCATCGCCGATTCCGGCAAGGACGTGACGCCCGAATCGATCGACGAGGACTTCCTTGCCGAGCATGTCGTCCTGTGCGGCTCGCCCGAGACCGTGATCGAGAAACTCGAAGCCTTGGCCGACGCCTGCGGCGGCTGGGGCCAGATTGTCGCCAACCAGCATGACAGCATCGACGATCCCAAGCCCTGGGAGGAATCGCTGCGGCGTCTCGCCACCGAGGTATGCCCCAAGGTGCGCATGCCGAACTGACCCATCGTGCGCCCCGCCGGCCGTTCGGCTGGCGGGGCCGCGACGCTGGTGGCCTCGAACTTTGCGAATGGAAATCCATGGGTAATCGACTTGACGGGAAGGTCTGCATCGTAACTGGTGCCGGCAGCGGCATGGGCAGGGCCAGCGCCATTGAAATGGCCGCGCAAGGTGGCCGGGTCGTCGTGACCGACGTCAACGAGGCAGCGGGCCGCGAGACCCTTTCCTCGATCGAAGACGCCAAAGGCGAAGGCGACTTTTTCGCCTGCGATCTTCGCAATCCCGAAGCCATTCGCAAACTTATGGACTTCACCGCCCAGCGCTTCGGCGGCATCGACGTGCTGCACAACAATGCGGCGGTTCACGAGACCGACCTGACCGAGCATACGTCGATCGAAGACCTGCCGGACGAAATCTGGGACATGGTCTACGAGATCAACCTCAAGGCGATCTGGCTGGCGACGAAATACGCCGTCCCGTTCCTGAAGCAGTCGACGCGCGGCCCGGCGATCGTCAACGTGGCATCGACCGGCTCGTTCGTCTCGTTCCCCCAGGCCGGCGCCTATTGCGCAACCAAGGGCGGCGTTCTGATGCTGACCAAGGCCACGGCCACCGATCTTGCGAAATACGGCATTCGCTGCAACTGCTATTGCCCGGGCGCGGTCGATACGCCGATGGTCCAGAAGTACATCGATGCCGCTCCCGACAAGGATGCGATCATGTCGGTGCTGAGCGGCGCCCACCTCATTCCGCGGCTCGGCCGGCCCGAGGAGATCGCCAAGCTCGCGTGCTTCCTCGCTTCGGACGACAGCAGCTTTGTCACGGGCGCGGCCTACGCCATTGACGGCGGCACGCTGGCATGGCGCGGCGTCAACGCGTGAACGGCCAGAGAAGGTCCCGGCCCTAGGCTATGCCCCGGTGCCCGGGCGCGAGAGCCGCAACTTGCATCGCCTGCCCGATCGCCACACGTCCCGCGCCCAGCGCGATGGCATTGCGCAAGTGAAGCCGAAAGCCGGGCAGGAAACGATGGGCCGGGGTGGCGTCGCAGGCCATGGCCGTCAATTCCTTGATCTTCGCCCTCACCTGCCGGCTCTTCCACGGCACCGCGCAGAATTCGAAGAAGGCGGCAAACTGGTCTGGCGAAAGAACCAACATTGCGCGCAGGAACCCCGGTAGCTCGACCTCGAAACCCTGCCAGAACGGGTCGTCGCCGACATTCTCGTCCCACAGCGCCTGCTGCTCCGGCGTCAGTTCCTCGGCCAGTGCCGCCCCTGCGCGCCGCGCCTGATCCACGATCATGACGCTCGTCGCCATGAGCGAATGAACGCCCAGCCCGGCGACGAGCGAGATGATTTCCTGGATCTGCGCAGCGGTCGCTCCGGCGGCGAATGCGTCGGCAACAGCCTTTTCGATGGCATCACGGTCAAGCGAGGTGACCGACGCCGCGACGCCGACCCGAATCAGCATCAGATCGACTGCCGAAAGCGCTTCACCCGGCTCGTTGGTCGCATCACCGGCGATCCGGTCGAGGTCTTGCAAGGTAATCATCACACTCTCCCGATGGCCGGTATCGCACAATTGCATTGCGCTGGATCAAGAAACCTGACGCCAGTCAACTTTAATGTTGACGAACGGCTGCCCAACCGTCAACAGTAGCGTTGAAAGCGGACTATAAACGTTTCGACAAGGGCCTTGAGCCTTCATGGAGAGGAGCCGATAATGACCACCCGACACCCTTTGCGCATCGCGCTGATGTGCGGCGCCGCCGCTGCCGTAGCCATGAGTCCGTCGTCGGTGTTCGCACAGGCCGCCCACGAGGCTGCGGCGCGGGCTGCCGATTCACCCCACGGCGAAGGCGACATCGTCGTGACCGCGCAAAAGCGCGAGCAGCGGCTGAATGACGTTGGCCTGACCGTGACCGCGATCGGCGGCGATGCGCTTGAGACGCGCGGCGTCACCACGCTGTCGGACATCGCGCAGATCGTCCCCGGTCTCGTCTTCTCGACAAGCGCGTCCAACACGCCCGTCTACACCTTGCGCGGCGTCGGCTTCAACGACACCACGCTCGGCTCCTATCCCGACGTCAGCGTCTACCTCGACGAAGCGCCCCTGCCCTTCCCGGTGATGACCAAGCTGACCGCGTTCGACCTGGAGCGCGTGGAAGTGCTCAAAGGCCCCCAGGGCACCCTGTTCGGCAACAACGCGACGGGCGGCGCCATCAACTACGTGGCGAAGAAGCCCACCAAGGAATTCCAGGCTGGCGGCTCGATCGGCTATGGCCGGTTCAACACCGTGGATGCCGATGCCTATGTCAGCGGCCCGCTGAGCAACACGCTTTCGGCGCGCATATCGGGCAAGATCACGCATGCGGACGGCTGGCAGCGCAGCTACACGACCGGCGAGAAGACGGGCAAGACCCGCAACTACGCCGGCCGCGTCCAACTGCTGTGGGAACCGACCGACAGGCTGCGCGTCGCGCTGAACGCGAATGGCTGGCTTGAAAAGGGCGAGCCGCCGGCGGTTCAGCTCATCGCCATCCGCAATCCCGGTCCGGGCAATCCGGTCACCAACGCGACGCTGGCGCCGAACAATGCGCGTGCCGCCGACTTCAGCTCGAACATCGCCCCCTATCTGAACAACCGGCTCTACCAGGGCATCGGCCGCATCGATTTCGACATGACCGACGATCTCACGGTCACCTCGCTGACGTCCTACACCGACTACAAGCAGCGCATGGCCTTCGACGGCGACGGCACGGCGCAGAACAACGCCGATTTCCGTTTCTTCGGTGGCGGCATCAAGAGCTTCTCGCAGGAACTGCGCCTGGCCAACGGCGGCAGCGGACCATTCCGCTTCATCCTCGGCCTCAACTATTCGTCGGACAAGGCGCGCGACAGTTCCGAACTGGACTACCGCGACTCCACGATCAATACCGGAACGGCGCCGTTCCTGGGCGGGATCTTCCGGTCCGGTTTCCGGGCCAACCAGGACATGAAGAACTACGCCGCCTTCGGCAACGCGGAGTACGATATCGGCGCCTTCACCGTGAAGGGCGGCGTCCGCTATACGGAATCGAAGCGCAACGCGAGCAGTTGCTTCTTCGGTGTCGCAGCGGAGAATTCCAACCTGCCGTTCGCGCCGCTCTATACGTTCTTCGCCAATCTCCTGCGCGGCCAGAACGGCCTGCCGCCGATCACCGTTACGCCCGAGCAGACGCTGGGCTGCCTGACGATCAACACCACGGGCCTTCTTGGCGGCCAGCCGTCCTACCTGCCGGGTGAATTCGTCGGCAAGCTCAACGAGAACAACGTCTCGTGGCGGGCCGGCGTCGACTTCAAGCCCCGTCCGGGCCTGCTGTTCTATGCCAACGTCGCCAAGGGCTACAAGGCCGGCAGCTTCCCGTCGGTGGCCGCTTCGACGACCCAGCAGAGCCAGCCGGTCACGCAGGAATCGCTGATGTCGTATGAAGCCGGCTTCAAGGCCTCGCTGATCGATCGCACCCTGCAGGCAAATGGCGCCGTCTTCTATTACGACTATCAGGATCGCCAGATCCGTTCGAAGATCGCCGATCCGAACTTTGGCTTGCTCGACGCGCTCGTGAATGTTCCCAAGTCGAAGGTGCAAGGCTTCGAGCTTGAACTGACGGCAACGCCGACGCGGGGCTTCTCGGCCTATGCCAACTTCACCTACATCGATGCGAAGGTGAAGAGCTACACCGGGATCAATCCCGAATCCGGCGCGCTCAACCAGAACTTCAAGGGAGCCAAGCTGCCTTATACGCCGAAGTATCAGGTCTCCACCGGCGTCAACTACGAATTCCCGGTGAACGATTCCCTTTCCGCCTTCGCCGGCGCGGACCTGACCTTCCGCAGCGACACCTCGGCCTTCATCGGCGCCTCGAAGCTCTTCGAGATCCGCGACTACACGCTGGTCGATCTGCGCGCAGGCGTGAAAGGCCCCGAGGATCGCTGGTCGCTTCAGGTCTGGGGCATGAACGTCACGAACCAGTATTACTGGGACAACGTCGCCTTCTTCTTCGATACGGTAACGCGCTGGCCGGCTCGCCCGGCGACATACGGGGCGACCTTCAGCTACAAGTTCCAATAGCGTACACCCTGCCTGGTGTCGGCCTTGGCGACAGGGCCGACGCCTTTTTCTTACCAAAAGCGGCCGACATCATTCGCGGCCAGCGGACTATTGAGCGGAGCATTCTATGTCAGAGCAGTACCTTGCCGAGATGCGTGCGATCGAGCGGATGATGTTCGACTACTCGTATCATCTTGACATGAACCATCCCGACGAACTGGCCGCGCTGTTCGTCGATGATTGCGAGGTCAGCTACGCTCCCAACTTCGGCGCCACCGGCATGGAAGCCTACAAGAAGACCCTGGAGGGGATCGGGACGTTCTTTCGCGGAACATCCCACCACAATTCGAACATCTGCATCGATTTCACCAGCGACACGCAAGCCGAAGTCCGCTCGGTGGTTCTCGCCATCCACCGCTACACCAAGGAACGCCCCGACGGCATCCTGTATGGGCAGTATTTCGATACGGTGGTGAAGGTCGATGGCCAGTGGAAGTTCAAGCGGCGCGAGTTGCGCACGACGATGACGACCGACTATCACGTGAAGGCAGCGAACCCCATCGGACGGGCGGAATGAACGAGGGCGACGCCTCTGAAATCCTGATAGAACACGCAGGCCCGATCAGTTGGATCGTGCTCAACCGCCCCGCCCAGGCCAACGCCCTGTCGGGGACGATGCTGGAGGCGTTTTCCGCTGCCCTTTCGACGCTCGAGAACGAAGGCGCGCCCGTTCTTGGCATCCGGGCGAACGGCAAGGGCTTCTGCGCGGGAATGGACCTGGGGCAATATGGCGGGGCCGCCGCGATGGACCCGGTCGCCGACGCCCGCCGCCTGAACGCCAATGTCGCACGCTGGCTGGCGATCTGGGACCATCCCAAGCCGGTGATCGCCGCCGTCCACGGATATTGCGCAGGCGTTGCGGCCCAGATGTGCGTGTTCGCCGATTTGACGGTTGTTGCCGATGACGTTCGCATCAGCGAGCCGGGCGTGCCGATCGGTGGCGGCTTCATCGCGCCAACCTGGGTTGCGCAAGTCGGTGCCAAGCGGGCCAAGGAATTCGCCTTTCTTCCGGGCAACAGCATCGATGGCCCCACGTCCGTGGAATGGGGCTGGGCCAACCACTGCGTGCCCGCCGACCGCCTGATCGAAGCGGTCGAGGCGCTTGCCGCGCGGATCGCGCTCGTTCCCGCCGATGTCCTGCGGGTCAAGAAGCTATCCGTGAACCGCGCTGCAGAGGCCGCTGGATTTCGATCGGCGACTGCGGGTATCGCCGAGATGGATTCCCTCTTGCACCTTGCTCCGTCCGTCCTGGCGATACGCGAGCGGATGAGCGCCGAAGGTCTGAAGGCTGTGCTGGGCGACTATCGCGGCCCATCGTCCACGGATCTGATGAAAAGTTTCAAGGAGTAGATAATGGCCGACGTCGATTTCCGCATTGATGGCCAGGTGGCCCATGTTCGCCTGAATCGCCCGCAAGGGCTGAACGCGATCACCCAGGAGATGGACGATCTTCTGCTGGACGCCTGGAACGAGATCAATGCGAACCCCGAACTCTGGGCCGTGGTGCTTTCGGCCGAGGGCGAGAAATCGTTCTGCATCGGCGCGGACGTTTCCGGTGGCGCGGAGCGCAAGACCCGCATGGCGCTCGGCGGCGGCCTCACCGGCATAGGCGGCCCGCTGGTCACCTGCAGGAAACCCATGGTTGCGGCCGTCCAGGGCTTCTGCGTCGGCGGCGGGTTCGAACTCGCCATGTGCGCAGACATCATCGTCGCGGCGGACACCGCGCAGTTCGGCCTGCCCGAAACCAAGGTTGGCATCATCGGCGAGTGCGGCGTGGTCCACCGCGCCATCCGGCAGCTTCCCTACCATATCGCCATGCAGCTCATCCTCACCGGAGAGCGCATCAAGGCCGACGAGGCGCGTCACTACGGGCTGGTCAACGAAGTCGTCCCTTATGCGGACCTGGCCGACGCGGCCCTGCGCTGGGCCGCCAAGCTCAACGCCGCCTCGCCTCTCGCGGTACAAGCCGCCAAGGCCGCCGCCCTGGGCCGCCTCGGCCATCCCCTGGAAGTCGCCCTCATGACGCGGTTCGAGCCGATCGAGGACTATGCGGCCACGCTGGACAAGAAGGAAGGCGAACAAGCGGCGAGCGAGCGTCGCAAGCCCGTGTGGACCGGGCGATGACCCTCAGGCTTGATCCGGACATCGATAGCGCCGTCTATCGCACGGTTCTCGGGCACTACCCCACGGGCGTCTGCGTCGTGACGGCGACCTTGGCCGATGGGCGCCGCTCGGGCATGGTCGTCGGCTCGTTCACGTCCGTTTCCCTGTCGCCTCCGCTCGTGGGTTTCTTCCCCGACAGGTCTTCGTCGAGTTGGCCGCTGATCGAAAGCGCCGGAAAGTTCTGCGTCAACATCCTGGCGAGCGATCAGCAGGATCTGTGCCGTCGCTTTGCGGCCAAGGGCGACGACAAGTTCGCGGATCTGCCATACCGGCTATCGGCCAACGGTTCTCCGGTGCTCGAAGATGTCGTGGCATGGATCGACTGCACGTTGGACACGGTCCACGAGGCCGGCGATCACTACATCGTCCTCGGCCGGGTCCAGGAACTGGATATCGCGCGACCCGAGCAACCGCTGCTGTTCTTCAAGGGGGGCTACGGCGGGTTCGCGCCGCTTGCCGTCTGAGCGGCTGCGCGGCGGCACCCGGCAGTGACGATACGCGCTGCTCGAAAAAGGCCAGCAAGGGTGCGCGATCCGCGGCCCATGGCCGGATGACTGGAAGGACACGGAATGGACATTGGCGAGAGAGTCCGGCGGCTTGAGGACAGGGTCGAAATCAACGAGCTCGTGGTGGCCTATTTCCTGGCATCGGATGGCGACGACCTAGCAGGCATAGGCAACAGCTTCGCCGAGGACGCGACCTTCAGCGCATCGGGAATCGTCACGGGAACGGGCCGCGAAGGCATCGTCGAGTTTATCAGGTCGTCGCGCGAGCAGATGGGCCTCACGGTCCATACCCCGCATTATGTCCAGCTTTCTTTCGACGCGCCGGACGCGGCGCAGGGCTTGATCGGGGCGCACCTGGAACTGGTTCTCGGCGGCGAGCTGGTTTACGGGGCCGTGCGCTACGTCGATCGATATCGGCGCATCGACGGTCGCTGGCTCATCCAGAGCCGGGACATGCGCACGATCCATATCGCCCCCTGGCGCCAGGTCGCCGAAGCGCTCGAATCCACCACGCCCTCGCGCTGGCCCGGCTCGCCGCCGGCCCAGTCCGACTATCCGCGAAAGCCAGGCACCGCGGCCTGACAGGGCGATTGCGAGCCCAGTTCCAAGCGTCGCAAGAAAGCACCCGGACCCGTGATGACGGATATTGGGGTGCTTCGCCGACGCCGGCACCGATTGTCAGGAGCGGCACCTTATCGCCCTGCGGACGAATTGCAGAATCGATGATTTCCTCGATGCAAGCGAATTGCCCGATATCAGGATCGCAGCTAAGCACATCTTGGATTGTCTGATTTCCCGGACCGTCCTCGTGATTGCTGCTCGATAAGGTCTCAAATGGTCAATTCTTCTGATCTTCGTCAGCAACCATCCAGCGACAATTCCCTCATCCGCGCTTTGCTGGGCACACTGAGCTATAATCCGGGATATGTCATTTCGGTAGCGCTGGAAGCGCAAACGGGTGACGCTGGCCTGTTCGGCGGCGCACTGTGGGCATCCACCGGCGCCAAGGACGCCTTCACGAAGGCTGCCGCCGCATGGAGCGCGGTCGCCAATGTTACGATCACGATCGTTTCCGACAACTACCAGGGGACCGGCGATCGCAGCGCCTATACCTGGGTCGAGCAGTTGACCGATCTGGGCGACACTGTCCTGGGCGAGCACGCGTTACCAGGGCCGGGCGATTTGGGCGGCGCTTTCAACCTCGCAGAATCCAGCTTCAACGTCGCCGGCAATAGAGAGGGCGGCTATAGCTTCGTCACATTTCTCCACGAAATCGGCCATGGTCTGGGATTGACCCACCCGTTTGATGGGCCAGCGAACCTGCCGGGCGTGACCGGCCCCTACAGCGCGGGTGACAATGGCCTGAACACGCTCCTGACGACCGTCATGAGCTATAACGACAACATCGGGGGTATCCATCCCGTCAGCGACGAATACGGCTGGGTCAGCACTCCGATGGCATTCGATATCGCCGCCATCCAGTTGATCTACGGCCCGAACATGTCCACGCGCGCCGGCAACGACATCTACCTGCTTCCCACCCAGAACAACACCACGGCAAGCTGGCTTGCCATCTGGGATGCCGGCGGCATCGACACCATCAGCGCCGCCGGAAGCACGGCCGGCGCGGTGATCGATCTCAGGCCAGCCTCGCTGCTTAACGAGCCGGGTGGCGGCGGCTGGGTATCACGGGTCAACGGCGTCTACGGCGGCATTACGATCGCCAACGGCGTGGTCATCGAAAACGCCACCGGCTCCGACTTCAATGACCAGATCACCGGCAACGATGCCGCCAACACACTAGTGGGTGCGGCCGGTGAGGACAGGATTTGGGGCGGACGTGGCAATGACAGCATCGAAGGCGGTGCGGGCCGAGACGAACTCCATGGTGGCGACGGAGACGATCTGATCGTCGGTGGAACCGGCCTCAACATTCTTTATGGCGATGGCGGCAACGATCGCTTGATCGGCGGCAACGAGCGCAATTCGCTCTACGGCGCCGACGGGAATGACCGGCTGGAAGGCGGAGCCGATAGTGACGTGTTGGACGGCGGAACCGGTGCCGACAGCATGGTCGGCGGCGGCGGGGCCGATGTCTACGAGGTCGATTCGGCCGGCGACACGGTGATCGAACTGGCCGACGGCGGTCACGACATGGTGTACTCCCAGGTCGACATCATCCTGTCCGACCACATAGAAGATCTTTCCCTGTCCGGCAACGCGGCCAACGCCACCGGCAATGCTTCCGACAACTTCATCCGCGCCGGCACGCTGGGCGCGCTGGTCCATGGCGGATCGGGCAACGACAGGCTGTTCGGATCACAGCTTGCCGATGGTCTGTCCGGCGACGACGGCGACGACTTGCTGGAAGGCCAGGGCGGGGACGATACCCTGTATGGCGGTGACGGCAACGACCGGATGTACGGCGGATTTGGCCTGGACAAGCTTTACGGCGGCAACGGCGACGACCAGCTTTACGGAGGCATCTGGGTCGATGACCCTTACGCAGGCGCCTCGTTCAGCCTGTTCGTGCCCGTCGAGGATTTTCCCGAAGTCCTTTCGGGCGGTGAAGGCAACGACACATTCTATCTTGAAGGCGCATCGGGCACGACCGTGACGAGGGACCTCTTCTCGGGCGAAGTAACCCCTATACACTACACCAGCCATACGCAGATCGACGGCGGCAATGGCTGGGACACGCTGCGCATCGCTTCCGAAGTCGATTTCAAGGGCTCGCTGAGTTCGATCGAGTGCTTTGCCTTCTTCACGTCCTTGGCTGATATGATCGCGCCCCGACCGGGCGATCTGGGCCCACCGGGGGTGCTGATCCTCAAGGATGGTCAGGTCGATCTTCTCATGACCGACGCCGCCTTCATGGGCGAGGGCAGGGTCGAACTCCATCTTGCCGAAACCAGCGATGTTGATGGCTCCCATTGGACCGTGGACACCAATAGCGCGGTCGCGTTTCACCTCTATGGCGGCGCGGGAAACAACCGGATAACCGGCACGCTATCATCCGACCGGATAGAAGGTGGAGCGGGAGACGACACGCTGATAGGCGGCGCCGGCAATGACATTCTGCTGGGCGGCGATGGCCAGGACACGGCCATATTCGTCGGCAATCGTGCCGACTACCAGATCACTGTCGATGGGTGGCGAGTCCGCATTGTCGACCAGCGCGACGGCGCCAATGACGGCAACGATCGCGCCGAAGGGATCGAGCGCTTCCAGTTCGCCGACGTCACCGTGACGGCCGCCGATATCGGCGCGCAATTGTCCGCTCCGAGCAGCTCTCCGTTTCGCCTTTTCGCGAGCGCCGGCTTCGACGGGACCATCGGCGGCAGCGGCCAGGTCTTCGGCACATTGTCCCAACAGAAAATCACCGTGCTCGACGTCGCGGGAACGGTGAACTTCGACGCATCGTTCAATCGCGGTGCCGACATCATCCAATTGCCGGGCGTCGCCGCGCAGTGGAGCGTGGTATCCTCCGGCTCGGCCGCGATTTTCACCAAGGGCGACCTGAGCGTCTCCATTCCGACTGGCATCGTCGGCACGGCCATCGCCTTCGATGACGGCTTTCGCTCGCTGCACTTTGACCAATCTATGGCGTCGTTCATGATCGGCGGGCAAATCATCGGACTTGCGGCCATCCCCATTTCGGCGGCGGCGCAGGATCTTGTGCTGTTCGACGATATCGATCCCGCCGCCTCTGCCCGGCTGTTCCTGGGCAAGGATTCGAGCGTGTCGGCGGGGGGCACATTGATGGTCTTCGGCACAAACGGGTCCGAACACCTGACCCTCACCCATGGTGACATAACGCTGGACGCCTCGTTCAACCGGGGCGGAGACACTTTGGCGTTAAACGCCCCGGCTTCCAGCTTTCAGGCGTCGGTGTCTGGTTCTTCCGTGTCGCTCGACAGCAGCGCCACGCATCTGAGCATACCGATCGGGCCCGTTGGCATGGCCCTGTCCTTTGCCGGCGCCGACAGCCGGTTACTCGTGTATGACAGCGCCACCTCCAATATCTTCCTCGACTCGCAGCGAATTGGTCCAGAAACCACTGCGCTCACGACGTTCGGGTGAGTTCGATGTCTTAGGGGGGCCATCCGATGCGCGCATCCGGCTCACCCGCTGCCGCCGGATATCGACGGCAAACGTCGGTGCGAGCAGTCTCGGGGCGTAGGGCGATCCCGATGACGAAGAGCCGGATCACTTCCGGCCAGGTGTGGCAATATCAGAATGGATTGGCGGGCTTGCGGGGTCTGGGCATGCCCCCGCCCTATCCGGCCATCGCCCTCCATTCCGGCCCGGTGCAATTCTTCTGACAACGCAGCCACGGGCAGCGCAAGCGTCCGACATGTCCCGCATGCTATCGAACACGGCCTTGTCGTCATTGCGACAAAGGCGCGGCCGCGGCGGCCTGCTCCCCGCGCGTTCCCGGCGATGGCACGGACCCTGCATAGCGGGGTGCAAACCATCTGCGGAGTAATACGATGGCCTACAAGATCATTGCCTCGCAATGCACCGGTTGCAGCGCCTGCGAGTTCGAATGCCCCAATGCCGCAATCTCGATGAAGGGCGATACCTTCATCATCGATCCAAACAAGTGCACCGAGTGCGACGGGCAGTACGATCATCCGCAGTGCGATACGGTGTGCCCCGTCCCCAAGACCTGCGTCCCGGCCTGATCGCGCGCGTTCGCGCCCTGAACCGTGCCATGACGGCGGACGACGATTTCGGCCAGGCGCTCGACTGGCGCGGGCGCGTGATCAAGTGCCGCGAATGCGATCACCAGGCCATGAACAGCGCCGGGCTTTGCGCCAAGGGCAAGGCCTGCATCCGCGATCGGCGCGCGCGGCGCGTCGATCGCTTTCTGGCGGAACATCGCGAGCTTGCCGACAGTTATCTGGATCACCCCTATTTCGAGGTGCGCGCCTGCGCGGCGCAATATGCCAGCGCGTTTCGCCTGCCGCCGCTGCTCGACGATCCGGAGCCGGAAGTGCGTGCGGTCACCACCATGCGGCTCCCGGCCGCGCGCATCCGCCGGATGGCCTTCGACGAGGATACGCGCGTGCGCGTCGCGGCTGCCGCAAGGCTGGAAGGAACGGACCTGATGCCACTCATCGGCGACCCCGAATACATGGTGCGGATCACCGCCGTGCGCAAAATGCCGTGCGAGCTGCTGCCGCTGGTCCGCCACGATCCCGATCCCGAAGTGCGCGCCTGGGTGGCGCGGCGCATCGATCCGCGCGCGCTGGCCGACATGGCCTTCGATACCGACGCGCTGGTCCGCCGGGAAGTCGTAGCGCGCCTGCCCATGCCGCAACTGTCCCTGCTGGCCGCCGACAGCGATATGCGCGTGCGCTTCGCCGTGGTCGAACGAATCGCCGAGGAAGAGCTGTTCGGCTTCCTGGCGGACGAGGAGCAGGTCATCCGCGAACTTGCCCGCGAACGCATCGGCAAAGTGCCGGAACTCGCCGCCCGCCTCGCCACAAGCGAGCAGCGACCCACGCTCCGCATCGTCGACAACAGCACCCCACCTGCCACCGAACCCACCAGGGAGTCCAAGACATGAAAGTAATGATCCGGCGTTCGGACGGCGCACTGTCGGCCTATGTGCCCAAGAAGGACCTTGAGGAGCCGATCGTCGAGATCGAACGCGACGGCCTGTGGGGCGGCTGGGTCAAGCTGGCCAACGGCTGGGTGCTGCACCTGCCCGACATGGCCGAAGACACCAGACTGCCGATCACCGTCAACGCCCGCAAGACCGGCGGCGAGGAGGAAGACTGACATGGCCACGACCCTGATCGATCCGCGAACCGCGCTGAGCGAAGCCGCGGCCGCGTTGCGCGCCCGCAAGGTCGCGCCGTTCCTCGGCCCCGGCATCTCGGCGCTGGCACCGCAAAGCGTGCCGATGTCGCCCGAAACGCTGGCCGACTGGTTCGGCACGAAGGTGGCGCTGCCCAAGCGCGCGCGCGGCAATGCCTGGGCGGCGGCGCAGCATATCGAAAGCTACAAGCACCGCAACACGGTGACCGCGCTGATGGGCGAAGCCTTCGCCGCGCCGGTGCCGCCCTCGCCGCTCCACCGCCACCTGGCGACGCTGGGCCTGCCGCTGATCGTGGACACCTGGTACACCGGCGAGATGCGCCAGGCGCTGGCCGGGCGCGACGACTGGATTGAGGTCCAGGGCATCACCCGCGCCGGCATCGGCGAGGATCGCTGGTTTCGCTTCTATGGCCCCGACGGGCAACCCGCCGACACAGAGGGGGCAGAACGCGCCACAACGCTGGTCTACACTCCACACGGCAGCGTGATCCCGGCGCTGAACTTCCTCATTTCCGACGCCGACTATGTCGAGGTGCTGACCGAGATCGACATCCAGACGCCGATCCCGGACGTGGTGCGCGATCGGCGGCGGGGCCAGTCGTTCCTGTTCCTGGGGTGCCGCTTCAACGACCAGTTGCTGCGCAGCTATGCGCGGCAGATCATCAAGCGCTCGATAGCCCCGCACTTCGCGGTGATCGACGTTACGACGCTCACCCGCAACGAGCGCGCGTTCCTCGACGAGCAGGACATCATGCCCATCGACATGCCGCTAGGCCAGGCGCTGGAACAGCTCATCGCCGGCTGACCGAAGCAGCAGGAACCCGCCCTGCGCTCCCTGACCCCGCCTCGCGACAGGCGGGGTCCTTTTTTGTGTCCGTTGCCTGCGAACACCCTGGCCGAGAGCCTTCCGCCGTTTTGTGCGCTTCGCAACATTGGCGGATCGGGCGGCGTCGCCAATGCAACAATTGCCCGCCGCAATGCAGCACGATCAAGCGAAAAAGCCGCAAATCGCGTCTTGGCACGGCCATTGCAACCATCCCCGCATCAGCAACGCGACCTGCAGCGCGCAACGGATCGAGGAACTGCCAATGACCGATCTTGGACAGGAACTGAGCACAGCCACGAGCGACGACAACGGTGTCGTCGACATCGCACAGATCATGCAGCAAGTCGCCGAGCACAAGGGCTGCGGCACGTCGAGCGACGGCGGCAAGGCGAGCTGCGGCTCGTCCGGCGGGCCGGAGGACATGCCGCCCGAAATCTGGGAAAAGGTGAAGAACCACCCCTGCTACAGCGAGGAAGCGCACCACCACTATGCGCGCATGCATGTCGCCGTGGCCCCTGCCTGCAACATCCAGTGCAACTACTGCAACCGCAAGTACGATTGCGCCAACGAGAGCCGTCCGGGCGTCGTTTCCGAACGGCTGACGCCGCAGCAGGCCTCGAAGAAGGTGCTCGCCGTAGCCAGCACCATCCCGCAGATGACGGTGCTGGGCATTGCCGGCCCCGGCGATCCGCTGGCCAATCCGGCCAAGACCTTCGAGACCTTCCGCCTGATTTCCGAGACGGCGCCCGACATCAAGCTGTGCCTTTCGACCAACGGCCTCGCCCTGCCCGACTGGGTGGACGAGATCGCCAAGTACAAGGTCGATCACGTGACCATCACCATCAACATGGTGGACCCGGAAATCGGCCAGCACATCTATCCGTGGATCTTCTGGGAGAACAAGCGCCTGACCGGCTATGAAGCCGCCAAGGTGCTGACCGAACGCCAGTTGCTCGGGCTGGAAATGCTGACCGAGCGCGGCATCCTGGCCAAGATCAATTCGGTGATGATCCCCGGCATCAACGACCAGCACCTGGTCGAAGTGAACCGCGCGGTGAAATCGCGCGGCGCGTTCCTGCACAACATCATGCCGCTGATCTCGGCGCCCGAACACGGCACGGTGTTCGGCCTCAACGGCCAGCGCGGCCCCTCGGCGCAGGAACTGAAGGCGCTGCAGGATAGCTGCGAGGGCGAGATGAACATGATGCGGCACTGCCGCCAGTGCCGCGCCGACGCGGTGGGCCTGCTGGGCGAGGACCGTTCGGCCGAGTTCACCACCGACAAGATCATGGAAATGGAAGTCGATTACGACAGCGCCGGCCGTGCCGCCTACCAGCAGACGGTCGAGGCGCAGCGCCAGGCCAAGGTCGCCGCGCGCAAGGAGGAACTGGACGGACTGGAAGCGGCCGAGGACATCAAGGTGCTCGTCGCCGTCGCCACCAAGGGCCACGGCGTGATCAACGAACACTTCGGCCATGCCAAGGAATTCCAGGTCTACGAACTGTCCTCGGGCGGCGCGAAGTTCGTCGGGCATCGCCGCGTCGATCTCTATTGCCAGGGCGGCTTCGGCGACGAGGACTCGCTGGAAACCGTCATCAACGCGATCAACGACTGCCACGCGGTCTTCGTCGCCAAGATCGGCGGCTGCCCCAAGGCAGACCTGACCGCGGCGGGCATCGAGCCGGTCGACCAGTACGCGCACGAATATATCGAAAAATCAGCGCTGATCTGGTTCAAGGACTATCTGGCCAGGATCGCATCGGGCGAAGTCACCCACGCGGAGCGCGGCGATGCCTCGATCCGTCAGGGTGCGCTGATCTCGGTGGCCTGAGCCATGGCCTTCAAGATCATCGCCGCGCAATGCACCAACTGCACCGCCTGCGAAGCGCTGTGCCCGAACACCGCGATATCGGAAAAGGGCAGCACCTTCGTCATCGACCCGGCGCTCTGCACCGAATGCATCGGCCATTTCGACAGTCCGCAATGCGTGGCGATCTGCCCCGTCGACGACACCTGCGTCATCGACGGGGCCTACCCCCGCTTCCAGCCGGCTGACTGAGGAGGACCACGGATGAAGCTGACGATCACCCCGGCCGCCGCGCGCTTCCTGCGCCTGATGCTGCTGGCCGATGGCACCGCCGATAGTGGCGTTCGCCTTGCGGTCTCGCCGGGCGGATGCTCGGGCCTGTCGGCGGAACTGGCCGTGGCGCAAGCGCCGGCGGCGGGCGAACAGGCCGTGACGGTGGAGAACATCCGCCTGTTCCTGAACGCGCAGAGCCGCATCCTGCTTGAGGACGTGACGATCGATTTCGTGGATTCGATGACGGCGCAAGGGCTGGTTTTCCACGATCCGAAGCAGGTCGCCTGCTCCACCGGCAGCGAGCACTGAGGGCGCGGCGCGCGATGGCCGGTCCCACGATCGAAGGCTTCGTCGGCCCCACGCCCGACATGCAGGACGCGATCCTGGCCAGCCCGCTGCTGGGCGGATCGCTGCCGGCCGATGCCGAACGCCACCTGCAGAAGGCGGGGCTGACCTATCACCTGACAGACGTGGCTGAAACGCACTTGCGCGCCGCACACGGGCTGGCGCCCGATCACGCGGCGGTGCTGATCGCGCTCTACCGCTTCTATTTCTACAAGGGCCGGCTTTACGAGGCGCTGCAGATCGCCCGCGCCTGCATCCGCAAGGCCTTGCAGGAAAACGTGCTCGACCCCGACTGGCGCGATGTCCGTGCGGGCGATGCCGCGTTCGGCGAATGGGACGCGCTGGTGCCGCGCTTCTTCCTGTTCTCGCTGAAGGGCTATGCCTATCTCAACATGCGCCTCGGCTATTTCGCCGAAGGCCGCCTTGCCGCCGAAAAGCTGCTGGAACTGGACGCGCGCGACCGCATCGGCGCGCGCGTGCTGCTCGATGTGCTCGATCGCATGGACGTGGACGATGAGTGACGCCTGGATCGAACCCGGCGACGAGCGCATCGACTGGCGCGGGCAACCGATTGCCTGCGATGGCTGCGCCCACGTTGCGCTGGCCCGCGAAGGTCGCTGCCGGCCTGGCCACGCCTGCGTCGAGGATCGCTATGCCCGGCGCATCGATCGCTTCTTCGACTGGAACCCTGACCTCGCCGACAGCCATGTGCGCCATCCCCATTTCGAAGTGCGCGCCATCGCCGCCAAGCAGGCGGACCTGTTCCTGCTGCCCGCGCTGCTGGACGATCCCGAGGAAGCGGTGCGCTGGAACGCGGCGCGGCGGCTGCCCGCGCGCTACAAGCTGAAGCTGCGGACCGACCCCCACCGCGAAGTGCGCATCCGCATCGCCGCATCGCTCGACGGGGCGGAGCTGGCGCCGATGCTTCGCGATTGCGATTACTACGTCCGGCTTGTCGCAGCGCGGCGCATCGATCCGCCGTTGCTGCACGCGCTGATCGCCGATCCCGAACCCGAAGTGCGGCGCGTCGTTGCCAGCCGGCTGCCCGCCGCGATGCTGGCACCGATGGCCTATGACGAGGATGCCGGGGTGCGGCTGTGCGTGGTGGGCCGGATGAGCGCGGACGCCATCAACCACATGCGCGGCGATGCGGACTGGCGCGTCCGCCACGCTGTCGCCAGCGCCACGCGCAGCCGTATCGTCCTGCGCGAACTGGCGCAGGACACCGATCCCATCGTTCGCGAAACGGCAGCGGGCCGCCTCGACCGGGGCGATGCGATCCAGCCGGAGATGGCGTCATGAGCAATATCGTGCGCGACAGCGACGTGGTCGAACTCAATGCCCCGCCTTGGTTCGCCTATGGCGACAAGGTCCGCGCGCGGCGCACCGTGCGCAACGACGGCACATATGCCGGCAAGGAAATCGGCGACATCCTGGTCCGCAAGGGCGAGGAAGGCTTCGTCGTCTCGATCGGCACCTTCCTCCAGCAGTTCTATATCTACGGCGTCGAATTCCTCGACAGCGGCAACCGCGTCGGCATGAAGCGCAAGGAACTCGACGCGGCGGACGGCGATGAGGACCAGGACATTCCCCTGCCCTGCTCCAGACTGCCCGAACCGCGCGCGCCGGCGGGAGGCGCCTGATGTTCCCCCCGCGCGAACCCTTGTACCAGTGGGGCCAGAAAGTCCGCGCCATGGCCGATCTGGTCAACGACGGCAGCTTCCCCGATCATCCGGCCGATGCGCTGCTCGTGGCGGCGGGCGCGGTGGGCGAAGTGGTCAACGTCGGCCACCACGGCGAAAGCAACACCCCCATCTACCTCGTCGAATTCTCCGAGCGGCTGGTCGTCGGCTGCTTCGAGGAAGAACTGTCGGCATCGTGAGGGGGCTGGCCATGTCGATCGCATCGTTCTGGAAGGACAACGCGGCCACCATGGCCCCGCGCCATCCCAATGAACTGGACCTGCGGCGCATCGCGCGCGCGATCCAGGGGCGCGAACGCTATCGCTACGTCAAGCCCCACGTGATCGCCGCCGAGGCCGGCTATCTGGTGCGATCGCCCTGCTGTTCGCGCAACGTCGATCCCGCAGGCGGCGAAATCGACATCGCGCTGCTGCGCTGGAGCGACAGTCCGCCCGAGTGGCTGCTGTTTCGCCGCGATCACGCCGCGCAGCGCTGGATCATCGACAGCCGCTTCGCCCGGCTGCCCGCGCTGTTCGAACGGCTGAACAACGATCCCGACAGGATTTTCTGGCAATGAGGACCATCGCGCCATGCCCCTGAACGACGGCAACCGGGCCATGATCGACTATGCGCTGACCGCCTGTGACGGCGCTGCTTCGGCGCAAGACCTGGCCGCCGCGCTGCGCCCTCGCCTGCCCGGCATGGTCGTGCTGGCCTGCGATGCGGCGGACGTGCTGGAAGCGCCGTGGCGCAGCTATCCGGGGATAGACCTGCACTTCGTCGACACGCGCAACCACTGCGCCGCGATGACCAGCGATCCGGCGCAAGCCACCGGCCTGCTGCTGGCCGCCCGCGGAGACGCGGCATGACCGCCCCCCTCACCCTCGTGCCGCCGGCGGACAAGGTGGAAAGCTGGATCCTGCAATCCGATCCCGACTTGTCCGAGGGCGATCTGGCGGCGGTGGATGCCGTGCTGCGCGGATCGGTATTGGGGCCGGGCGCGCACGTGGAACAGCTCGAAGCCGCCTTCGCCGCCTATACCGGCCGTGCCTATGCGATCGCGGTCGCCAGCGGCACCATGGGCCTGCTGATGGTGCTGCGCGGGCTGGGCATCGGGCCGGGCGACGAAGTGATCGTGCCCGCCTATGGCCACCGCGAAACCGCGCATGCGGTGGCGCTGTGCGGCGCGACGCCGGTCTTCGCCGACATCGATTACTGGGCCGGCACCATCGCGCCCGACAAGGTCGCCATCCGTATAACCCCAAGGACGCGGGCCATCGTCGGCGCCAACGCCAACGGCCATCCCGCCGCCTGGCCCGAATTGCGCGCGCGGGCGACCGAGCGCGGGCTACCCCTGATCGAGGATTCGACCGAGGCCATCGGATCGCGCCACAAGGCGGGCATGGTCGGCACGTTCGGGGACGCCGCGATCTTCGACTTCGCGCAGCCCGGCGTGATTGCCTGCGGCGAAGGCGGCATGGTCGTAACCGACGATGTCGACCTGGCCATGGCGATCCGGCGGCGCCGGTCGCGGCGGCCAGAGGATCGCCATTCGCTGAGCCTGACCACCGACGCCCCGTTCCAGGCGGGGATGAGCGACGTGATCGCCGCGCTGGCGCTTTCCCAACTGCGGCGCATCGACCTGCTGCTCGAACGGCGGCGCGGCATCCAGGCGCTCTACGATCATTTCATGCAAAGCTTCGAAGGCATCAAGCCGCCCTATGTCGCGCCCGATGTCACCGAAGTCCACTGGCTGCTCTACGTCGTCCATCTGGGCACGCGCTTCACGCGGTCGGCGCGCGACCAGATCATCGAGGACTTGCGCACCGAACGGATCGACGTCGCCGCCTATGCCGCGCCGCTGCACCTGCAGGATCACTATCGCCGGCTGGGCTGGAAGAAGAAGGACCTGTTCGTGACCGAAAAGGTTGCCGACCGCGCCGTTGCGCTGCCGTTCCACGCCCACCTGCGCGAGGACGAGATCGCCTTCGTCGTCGCCCGCATGAAGGAAAGCTCGATCAACATCGGCGCAGGCACACCGATCTACTGACCCCCACTGACTTACGGAGACACTTGCATGAGCACCGTTACCATCCTGCCATCGGGCAACCAGATCGAAGCCGGCGAAGGCACCTCGCTGCTCTCGCTGATCCTTGGCGCGGACCAGAAGATCCAGCACAACTGCGATGGCAAGGCCACTTGCGGCACGTGCCATATCTTCGTGCTGGAAGGCCGCAAGGGCGTGTCCAAGCTGACGCGCGAGGAAAACGAGAAGCTCGACAGCATCGTCGGCGTCAGTTCGAAGTCGCGCCTGGCTTGCCAGGCGACCATTCTGGGCACCGAAGACGTCACCGTCGAAGTGCTGAGCTTTCGCTGAAGGCCGCGCCATGCCGATGGACGGAGCCGAGATCGAACAGCGCATCGTGGCCGCCTTTCCCGATGCGAAAGTGGTGATGGTGGACCTTGCCGGAGACGGCGACCACTGGGCCGCGCGCGTCACCAGCGAGGCGTTTCGGGGCAAGAGCCGCATCCAGCAGCACAAGCTGGTCTACGCCGCCATCGGCAGCGATCTGGGCGGCGAACTGCATGCGCTGGCGCTTCAGACCTTCCTTCCCGCCGCCTGACCCAAGGAGATTCCCATGTCGACCAGCGAACGCATCACCCGGATCATTACCGAAAATCCGGTCGTCCTGTTCATGAAGGGCGTTCCCGCCGCGCCGCAATGCGGCTTTTCCGCCGCCGTGGTGAAAGTGCTCGATACGCTGGGTGTATCCTACGAAGGCATCAACGTGCTGGCCGATCCGTTCCTGCGCGAAGGGATCAAGGAATTCTCCGACTGGCCGACGATCCCGCAACTGTACGTAAACGGAGAATTCGTCGGCGGCAGCGACATCGTGCGCGAAATGTACGAAAGCGGCGAATTGCAGGCACTGGTCGCCCCGGTGGACGCGGGCTGATGGACCTGCCCGAAGACCTGCCGCAGCTCTATCGGCGGCACATCTTCGCCTGCGGCACGCAGCGTCCGCCGATGCATCCGCGCGGCAGTTGCGGCCAGTCGGGGGCGCAGCCGCTGTGGGAGCGCCTTGGCCAGAAGATCGAAGCGGCGGGCCTTTCCGCCGAGGTCGGCTTTACCATCAGCGGCTGCCTGGGCTTCTGCTCGGCCGGGCCACTGATGGTGATCTATCCCGAAGGCGTGTGGTATCGCCCACGATCGGAAGCTGACATCGATCATATCTTTGTGCGCCATATTCAACAGGATACAGTTGCTGAAGACCAGGTCGTGGTCCTCAGCCGCTAACCGCCACTCCGGGATCACAGCCATGGACAAATCCACCCAGTTCAAGCCCGTTCCGTTCCGCCCCCGCGCTCGGCGGCTGCGCACAAGCGCGCGCAACATGCTGCAAGGCGTGGTCACCTCGATCGTCCACGGCCCGGTCAGCGCCGAAGTTGGCCTGCTGGTCGGCGACAGGCTGGTGATCGACGCGGTGGTGACGAACAACAGCGTCGACCGGCTGGGCCTGCATCCGGGCGGGGCGGCCGTGGCGCTGATCAAGTCCACTTTCGTCACGCTGGTGCGCGATCTGCCGGGCCTGCGCCTGTCGGCGCGCAACCAGATCGGCGGTCGGGTGATCCAGATGATCGAAGGACCGGTCGAAACCGAAGTCGTGCTCGACATCGGCGGCGGGGCGGAGCTGGCCGCGCTCGTCACCACACACAGCGTGCGCGACCTCGACCTGGACATCGGCACCACGGTGCTGGCCTGCTTCAAGGCTTCGCACATCATCCTGGCGGTGGAAGACGAATAGCCTTAACCGAAGGCGCAACCTTCGACCGGCTCCGGCTCTGCATCCAGCCGCAAGCCGATCATGCGATCGACAAGCACCGCATCAAACCCGGCGCAGCGCCAGCCGCCAACCGCGATCAGCGGGCGGCGGATCAGCAGCGGGTCGGCGATCAGCAAGGCCAATGCCGCCTTGGCGTCGAACGCGAACGGATCCACCTCACCCGATTTGATACGTGGTGAGGCGCGATTGAACCATTGTGGCACAGGCAGATCGGCCAGGAACGCGCGCAGCGTTTCGCCCGTCCACGGCTCGGCCAGCAGGTTGCGTGCCTCCACCGCATGACCCGCGCCGGCCAGCATTGCCTTTTGCCGGGCATTGGTGACGCAGCCGGGCTTTTCGTAGAACAGCACGCAGGCCATCGCCGTGCTCCTTACAGCCCGCCAAGCTGGACGAGCGGCGCACCGCCTTCGCGGCCCAGGATCGTATCGACCTTGCGGCGCACCGCTTCCAGCGTCAGCGGTTTGACCAGCGCGCCGTGCGCGCCGGCTTTCAGCGCGGCGATGGCGGTGGCTTCATCGTCCTTGCCGGTGACGATCAGGATGCGCACCGCCGGATAGCGATCAATGATCTGCGTCACCACCTCCACCCCGCGCGCGGCGACGATCGACACGCCCAGCAGGATCACGTCGGGCGCCAGCCAGCCCTGCCCCTTGGCATAGGCTTCTTCAAGGCTGCCCAGTTCGTGCGTCTCGATCTCGTCGTGCAGCATGAACTGCAACGCGGCGCGGATGATCTCGTCCTCGTCGACGACGAATACCCGGCGCTGGTCGACGGCCTTTGCGGTCTCGACGCCTATCTGCATGCTTGGCCTCCTTCGGTGCGGTGAAACTGTCCGTTGCCAAGCAAGGACCGTTCCAGAGCCGCCTTGGCCCCAATACGCGCGAAACCGCCGCGATCCCGCGCGATCGGGGATGCGACAGCGCTGTAACCTTTGCGACAGACAACCCTGATTGTCGGTTTCGGCACATGCGAACAGCGCTGTTGCATCGCGACAATTCTGGCCCGGATCGGCTGAAATCCGGGATTTATCCGCGTTTGGCACAGCCGTTGCGAAGCAGTGTTCGCAGCAGACGCAAGCGGCCGATGCCGGTTTCGCGAGCTGACCCGCCGCGCAGGAAACGATGCGACGGGACGTGTCCGGCGGTGCCGGCCAACACTGGATTTGTTGAGGAGCAAGACATGTCACTTCGTCAAATCGCCTTCTACGGCAAGGGAGGCATCGGTAAGTCGACCACCTCCCAGAATACCCTCGCGGCGCTGTCCGACCTCGGCCAGCGCATCCTCATCGTCGGATGCGATCCCAAGGCGGATTCCACCCGCCTGATGCTGCACGCCAAGGCCCAGGACACGATCCTGTCGCTGGCCGCCGAAGCCGGCTCGGTCGAGGACCTCGAACTCGAGGACGTGATGAAGATCGGCTACAAGGACATCCGCTGCGTCGAATCCGGCGGGCCGGAGCCGGGCGTCGGCTGCGCCGGTCGCGGCGTGATCACCTCGATCAACTTCCTCGAGGAAAACGGCGCCTACGACGACATCGACTATGTGTCCTACGACGTGCTGGGCGACGTGGTGTGCGGCGGTTTCGCCATGCCCATCCGTGAGAACAAGGCGCATGAAATCTACATCGTCATGTCGGGTGAGATGATGGCCATGTATGCGGCCAACAACATCTCGAAGGGCATTCTCAAATACGCCAATTCCGGCGGGGTGCGCCTCGGTGGGCTGGTCTGCAACGAACGCCAGACCGACAAGGAACTGGAACTGGCCGAAAACCTGGCGAAGAAGCTGGGCACGACGCTGATCCATTTCGTGCCGCGCGACAACATCGTGCAGCATGCCGAACTGCGCCGCATGACCGTGATCGAATATGCGCCCGACAGCAAGCAGGCGCAGGAATATCGCGATCTGGCGCTGAAGATCCACAACAACGCCGGCAAGGGCATCATCCCCACGCCCATCACCATGGACGAGCTGGAAGACATGCTGATGGAGCACGGCATCCTCGCCACCGTCGATGAATCGCAGGTGGGCAAGTCCGCCGCCGAACTCGCCGTCGGCTGAGCCTGAAGGCACCCGGAACCCGGTCCCTTTCCCGCGCCGCGGGGAAGCGGACCGGGGACTTCCCGCAGCGCTGGATCGAGCAGGAGTAACACCAATGAGCGTATCAGCACAAACCGATATCGCCGCCGTCAAGGAACGGAACCGGGCACTGATCCAGGAAGTCCTGGAAGTCTACCCGGAGAAGACGGCCAAGCGCCGCGCCAAGCACCTCAACGTCCATGAAGAGGGCAAGAGCGATTGCGGCGTAAAGTCCAACATCAAGTCCATCCCGGGCGTGATGACCATTCGCGGCTGCGCCTATGCCGGATCGAAGGGCGTGGTGTGGGGTCCGATCAAGGACATGATCCACATTTCGCACGGCCCCGTCGGCTGCGGCCAGTATAGCTGGGCCGCGCGCCGCAACTATTACATCGGCACGACCGGCATCGATACGTTCGTGACCATGCAGTTCACGTCCGATTTCCAGGAAAAGGACATCGTCTTCGGCGGCGACAAGAAGCTGGCCAAGATCATGGACGAGATCGAGCAGTTGTTCCCGCTCAACAAGGGCATCACCGTCCAGTCGGAATGCCCGATCGGCCTGATCGGCGACGACATCGAGGCGGTTTCGAAGGCCAAGAGCAAGGAATACGGCGGCAAGACCATCGTCCCCGTGCGCTGCGAGGGCTTCCGCGGCGTTTCACAATCGCTGGGCCACCATATCGCCAACGACGCGGTGCGCGACTGGGTGTTCGACAAGATGGGCGACAAGCCCGCCGCGTTCGAGCAGACCCCGTATGACGTCGCGATCATCGGCGATTACAACATCGGCGGCGACGCCTGGTCCAGCCGCATCCTGCTGGAGGAAATGGGCCTGCGCGTCGTGGCGCAGTGGTCCGGCGACGGTTCGATCGCGGAACTGGAGGCGACGCCCAAGGCGAAGCTCAACGTCCTGCACTGCTATCGCTCGATGAACTACATCTCGCGGCACATGGAAGAAAAGTACGGTATCCCCTGGGTGGAGTACAACTTCTTCGGGCCTTCGAAGATCGAGGAATCGCTGCGCAAGATCGCCAGCTTCTTCGACGACAAGATCAAGGAAGGCGCCGAGGCGGTCATCGCCAAGTACAAGCCGCTGATGGAAGCCGTCATCGCCAAGTACAAGCCGCGGCTCGAAGGCAAGAAGGTGATGCTCTATGTCGGCGGCTTGCGTCCCCGGCACGTCATCGGCGCCTATGAAGACCTTGGCATGGAAGTGGTCGGCACCGGCTATGAATTCGGCCACAACGACGATTACCAGCGCACCGCCCAGCACGATGTCAAGGACGGCACGCTGATCTACGACGACGTGACCGGATACGAATTCGAAAAGTTCGTCGAGAAGATCCAGCCCGATCTGGTCGGCTCGGGCATCAAGGAAAAGTACGTCTTCCAGAAGATGGGCGTACCGTTCCGCCAGATGCACAGTTGGGACTATTCCGGCCCCTATCACGGCTACGACGGCTTCGCGATCTTCGCGCGCGACATGGACATGGCGATCAACGCGCCGGTCTGGAAGATGGCCCCGACGCCCTGGAAGCAGGAGCCGGAGGAATACGCGATCGCGGCCGAATGAGCGAGTTTCCGGCGCCGCACGGGCCACGGTGCCGGAACCCCTTTCCCAGAGTTTCGCAGCCCAGATTTCCGCAGGAGGCGACAATGCCACAGAATGCAAACCAGGTGCTCGATCACTTCGAGCTGTTTCGCGGGCCGGAATACCAGGACATGCTCGCGCGCAAGAAGGCCGAGTTCGAAAACCACGTCGGCGATGACAAGGTCGCCGAGGTCCGCGAATGGGCCAAGACCGAGGAATACAAGGATCTGAACTTCGCCCGCGAGGCGCTGACCATCAATCCCGCCAAGGCCTGCCAGCCGCTGGGCGCGGTCTTCGTCGCGGTCGGCTTTGAACAGACCATTCCGTTCGTTCACGGATCACAGGGCTGCGTCGCCTATTACCGTTCGCACTTCTCGCGCCATTTCAAGGAGCCGACAAGCTGCGTCTCTTCTTCAATGACCGAGGACGCGGCGGTGTTCGGCGGGCTGAACAACATGATCGACGGGCTGGCCAATACCTATTCGATGTACAAGCCCAAGATGATCGCGGTGTCCACCACCTGCATGGCGGAAGTGATCGGCGACGACCTGAACGCCTTCATCAAGACGGCGAAGGAAAAGGGCAGCGTTCCCGCCGAATACGACGTGCCCTTCGCGCACACCCCGGCTTTCGTCGGCAGCCACGTCACCGGCTATGACAACGCCATGAAGGGCGTGCTGGAACACTTCTGGGACGGCAAGGCCGGCACCGTCGACAAGCTGGTGCGCGTGCCCAACGGCAAGATCAACTTCCTGGGCGGGTTCGACGGCTATACCGTGGGGAACTTGCGCGAAATCAAGCGCATCTTCGACCTTATGAAAGTGGAATACACGATCCTGGGCGATACCAGCGACGTCTGGGACACGCCCACCGACGGCGAATTCCGCATGTACGACGGCGGCACCACGCTGGAAGACGCGGCCAATGCCGTCCACGCCAGGGCGACGATTTCGATGCAGGAATACTGCACCGAAAAGACGCTGCCGTGGATCGCCGGCCACGGCCAGGAAACGGTGGCCTTCAACCACCCCGTGGGCGTCGAGGGCACCGACCGCTTCATCATGGAAGTGGCCCGGCTGGCCGGCGTGGAAATCCCCGATGAACTGGCGCGCGAACGCGGCCGGCTGGTCGATGCGATCGCCGACAGCAACGCGCACATCCACGGCAAGAAGTTCGCGATCTATGGCGATCCCGACCTGTGCTATGGCCTGGCGCAGTTCCTGATGGAACTGGGCGCCGAGCCGACCCACGTGCTGGCCACCAACGGCAACAAGGCCTGGGAAAAGAAGATGCAGGCCCTGTTCGACAGTTCGCCGTTCGGGACGAACTGCAAGGTCTATCCGGGCAAGGACTTGTGGCACATGCGCTCGCTGCTGTTCACCGATCCGGTCGATTTCCTGATCGGCAACACCTATGGCAAGTACCTGGAGCGCGACACGGGCACCCCGCTGATCCGCATCGGCTTCCCGATCTTCGATCGCCACCACAAGCACCGCTATCCGGTGTGGGGCTATCAGGGCGGGCTGAACGTGCTGGTCACGATCCTGGACCGCATCTTCGAGCACATCGACGCGACCACCAACGTGCCGTCGAAGACCGACTACAGCTACGACATCATCCGCTGACGCGGCGCCCCCTCCCCCCAACACCGGGGGAGGGGCTGGCGATCAACGCCCGCGCACAACCCTTGGGAGAGGATGCCACCGGGGCGGCCAACGAAGGAGCCGGTTGATGAGCAGTCTGTCAGCGACCATCCAGGACGTGTTCAACGAGCCGGGGTGCGGCAAGAACCAGGGCAAGTCCGAGAAGGAAAAGAAGAAAGGCTGCACCAAGCAGCTCCAGCCCGGCGGCGCGGCCGGCGGCTGTGCCTTCGACGGTGCCAAGATCGCGCTCCAGCCGATCACCGATGTCGCCCACCTCGTCCACGGGCCGATCGCCTGCGAAGGCAATAGCTGGGACAATCGCGGCGCCTTCTCATCCGGCCCGCAGCTTTACCGCACCGGCTTCACCACCGACATCAACGAAACCGACATCGTCTTCGGCGGCGAGAAACACCTGTTCAAGGCGATCCGCGAGATCCTGGCCAAGTACGATCCGCCCGCCGTCTTCGTTTATCAGACCTGCGTGCCCGCCATGATCGGCGACGATATCGACGCGGTGTGCAAGGCGGCGTCGGACAAGTTCGGCAAGCCGGTGATCCCGATCAATTCGCCCGGCTTCGTCGGCCCCAAGAACCTGGGCAACAAGCTGGCGGGCGAAGCGCTGCTTGGCCACGTGATCGGCACGCGCGAACCGCCCTTCACCACGCCTTACGACATCAACATCATCGGCGAATACAATCTGGCCGGGGAACTGTGGCAGGTGAAGCCGCTGCTCGATGAACTGGGCATCCGCATCCTCTCGTGCATCTCGGGCGATGCGCGGTACGAGGAAGTGGCCTGCGCCTGCCCGCCCCCTGGGCCGAGGACGGCGAGGACTGGCAATCGCGCGCCATGGCCGAAGCCGTGGCAGAGGAACCCGCGGCCGGACTGACTCCGGAACAGGCCGAAGCGGAACGCCGCGCCGAGGGCCTGTGCGCCTGCAAGGGCGTGAGCACGGGCGCGATCGAGGACGCGGTGCTGGGCGGCTGCCACAGCCGTGCGGCGGTGGCCGAACGGACCGGCGCTTCCACCGGCTGCGGCGGCTGCGGTCCGCTGGTGGACGAAATCATCGAAGACCGCACGCGCCTGGCGGCGGCGGCCTGACGCCATGGCGCAGCTCCACAAGAACGCCAAGGCCTGCACGGTCAACCCGCTGAAGATGAGCCAGCCGATCGGCGGCGCGCTGGCTTTCATGGGCATGCGCGGCTGCATGCCGTTGCTGCACGGCAGCCAGGGCTGCACCAGCTTTGGCCTGGTGCTGTTCGTCCGCCATTTCCGCGAGGCGATCCCGCTCCAGACCACGGCCATGTCCGAAGTGGCGACGGTGCTGGGCGGCTATGAGAACGTCGAGCAGGCGATCTGCAACATCGCCAAGCGCACCAAGCCCGAAATGATCGGCATCTGCTCCACCGGGGTGACCGAGACCAAGGGCGATGACGTGCAGGGCTATATCCGGCTGGTGCGCGAGGCGCATCCCGAACTGGACGAGATCGCGCTGGTCTATGTCTCCACGCCCGATTTCAAGGACGCTTTCCAGGACGGCTGGGCCAAGGCGGTGACCGCCATGGTCGAGGCGCTGGTCGAGGCGCCGCCGGCCGGCGTGGCGCGCGATCCGCGCCGCATCAACGTGCTGCCCGGCTGCCACATCACGCCGGGCGACATCGACGAACTGCGCGACCTGTTCGAAGCCTTCGGCCTGCTGCCCACCTTCCTGCCCGACCTGTCCGGCTCGCTCGACGGGCATATCCCCGACGATTTCACGCCCACGACGATCGGCGGCACCGGCACCGAAGCGGCGCGCGCCATGGGGCTGGCCGGCTGGACCATTGCGGTCGGCGAGCAGATGCGCCCCGCCGCGCAAGCGCTGGAACGCAAGGCCGGCGTGCCGTTCCGCCTGTTCGACCGGCTGACCGGGCTGGACGCGAACGACCGGCTGATCGCCTTCCTGGCCGAGATCAGTGGGCGCCCGGTGCCCGCCAGGTACCGCCGCCAGCGCGGGCAACTGGTCGACGCCATGCTCGACGGGCATTTCCACATCGGCGGCCGGCGCATCGCGATCGGCGCGGAACCCGATCTGCTGTTCGCGATGGCCGCGATGCTGCACGAAATGGGCGCCGAGATCTGCGCCGCCGTCACCACCACGCAATCGCCGCTGCTGGAGCGCCTGCCATCGACGGACGTGCTGATCGGCGATCTAGAGGATCTGGAAACGCGCGCTGCCGAAGCCGGAGCGGACTTGCTCATCACGCACAGCCACGGGCGGCAGGCGGCGCAGCGGCTGGGTATTCCGCTGTTCCGCATGGGTGTGCCGATGTTCGACTGGCTGGGCGCGGGCCACCTCGTCAGCGTGGGTTATCGCGGCACGCGCGACCTGATCTTCGCGATCGGTAACATGCTGATGCACCAGCATTTCCACCATGCGCCCACGCCGGAAACCTGGCGCGAGCATCCGTCCGCGCCGCCCGCCGCCATCTCGCCCGCGCCTACCCCGTCCGGCCATTCCGAAGAGGAGCTTGTCCCATGAAAGTCGCCTTCGCCACCCAGGATTGCCTGCGCATCGACGCGCATTTCGGCTGGGCCAGGAACATCGCCATCTACAACCTTGAACCCGAAGGCTTCGCGCTGGACCAGATCGTCGCCTTCGAAGGCGATCTCAAGGAAGATGGCGACGAGGACAAGCTGGCCCCCAAGCTGGAGGCGATCAAGGACTGTTCGATCCTGGTCGTCGCGGCGATCGGCGGGTCGGGCGCGGCGCGCGTCGTCGCGCAGAATATCCATCCGATGAAAGTGGCCGAGCCGGAGCCGATCGAAGCCATGCTGGTCAAGCTGCAGGACGTGCTGAAGGGCACGCCGCCGCCCTGGCTACGCAAGGTCATGGCCAAGGGACAGGCCCGATCGTTCGATTTCGAAGACGAGGAAGCCTGAACCATGACCGACATCGACACCGCCACCGTCACCCCCGTGATCGATGGCTTCGCCGCCCAGCTCGTCCAGCAGATCCGCGCGCAGGACACGCATGGATCTTGGGACCGCAAGTCCGACATGGACCTGCTCGCGCCGTTCATCGTCGACAAGGAAGCGCGCCGCGCGCTGCCGATCATCGGCGATCCCGATCCCGATACGCTGTGGCGGCTGGAGCTGTTCTATGGCTGCCTGTGCCTGGCGATCGAGCGGCAGACCGGGATCATGGTCAGCCCGATGATGAAGATGAGCCACGAAGGCTTCGGCCGCATGGTGCTGATCGCCGGGCGACTGGTGGTGATCAACAAGTCGCTGCGCGACGTCCACCGCTTCGGCTTCGACAGCATCGCCAAGCTCAATGCCGAGGCCGACAAGTTCATCGCCTCCGCGCTTGAAATCATGGAAAAATTCCCAGCCGTGGCGAACTATTGAGGAGACCGCCGTGAGCGACATCGAGACGATCAGGGCCGAGATCAAGAAGCTGTCGGCCAAGGCGATGCAGGCCAAGATGGACCTGCACGACCTGTCGGAAGAGCTGCCGCTGGGCGTCGAAAACGTGATGGACGTCGCCCGGCGCGTGCAGGACACCTATGCCGCACTGAACGCGGGCAAGGCGGCACTGAAAGCGCTTGAGGCCAGGCCATGAGCTTTCGAACACGCGGCGGGCGGGACTGGCAGCCGGACTACCTCGTCTCGATCAACCCGGACCTGTGCATCGGCTGCGGTCGCTGCTTCAAGGTCTGCGGACGCGACGTGATGACGCTGAAGGGCCTGACCGAGGACGGCGATATCGTCTCGCTCGATGACGATGACGACGACGACGAGTTGGAAAAGAAGGTCATGGCGATGAACGACGCCGATGCCTGCATCGGCTGCGGCGCCTGCGCGCGCGTCTGCCCGACCAACTGCCAGACGCACCAGAAGGCGGCGTGATGCGCAGCGCCGGCGAACGCATCTATGCGCGGCTCACCGGGCACGGCACGGCCCACGGCGCGGACCTGTTCGATCTGCACGTCATCGCCTGCATGATCGCCATCGCCGCGCAGGAAGCCCGCGCCGGAATCGCGCCGCTGGCTGCCGGGCTGGGACTGGAAGGCTGGGAAGTGCGCGCGCTGTTCCAGTTGATGTTTCCCGGCGCGATTCGCGAGATCGAGGGCCTGGACATGACGCCCGCGCCGCCGCTGGCCGACGAAGCCGCGCTGCGCGACATGCTGTGGTACAATTGCCGCGACAGCGGCACCTTCGGCCGGCTTCTGGTGCGCATCGTCGCGCGGCGCTGCCAGCGGCCCAATCACTTGTGGCAGGATCTCGGCTTCGGCAGCCGGCGTGAGCTTTCCGGGCTGATGCAGCGCCATTTCCCGAACCTGGCGGCGCGCAACCGGCAGGACATGAAATGGAAGAAGTTCTTCTACCGCACGATCTGCTCGTCCACCGGCTTTTCGCTCTGCACCGCGCCGGTGTGCAGCGAATGCGACGATTTCGAGGCTTGCTTCGGCGCGGAAGACGGCGAAAGCATTCTGGCGCGCATCCGCAACGACCGACCTTCCCCGCCCGAGGCCCGAGCATGACCGACACCGCATCCCAACGCGCACCATCCCCCTGCACCGATCTCGACCCCGGCGCCGAGGCCCCGCAAGTCGCCACCGAGGCCCAGATCGCCGCGCTGGTGCGGCGGTTCTATGCGCTGGCGCTCGACGACGACCTGCTCGGGCCGATGTTCCGCGCGGCGATCGGCGATTTCGAAGCGCATTATACCATCGTCGAGGATTTCTGGTCGCACAGCCTGCTGGGCACCACGCGCTACCAGCGCGGCACGCCCTATTCGCACCACGCCCACATGAAAGTGGAGGAAGCGCACTTCGATCGCTGGATGGCGGCCTTCACCGCGGCGGCGCACGAGACGCTGCCGCCCCCCGGCGCGACGCTGGCGCTGAAGCGCGCGGCGCACATGACCTCGTCGTTCAAGGCCGGGTTGCTGCCCCTGCCGGCACCGCGCCCACGGCCTGCGGCCCCGGCCGGCTGAGCGCCATGCCGGGGCACGTCGGCTCTGACTATTCGATCCCTTCGGACCAGGCGCGGCGGTTGGCCGCCAGCCGGAAGCGTTCGGCGATCGCGGCGGGGCTGGCGGCAAGCTGGCGGTGCCCTTCCGAAAGCGCGGCCAGCGCGGCTTGCGCTTCTGGCGCGGTCAGCGCGATCCGCCCGGCGACGTGGGTCGCATCGGGCGCGGCGGCCAGGATCTGGAACTTGCGCGGATGGTTGACCAGATCGGTCACTTCCAGCGATTCCAGCACGCCATCGAGCAGGATCGCCGTGCCGGCGACCTCGACGCGGCGGCCGTCGCGAGTGAACTTTACGAGTGTGCGCATGGGAACCTCCTGTCGCCGGATTGCGATGTCTTGCGCCATTCACGACCCGTGCCATTTGAAAAGGGCCAGGCCATGTACGCCATCTGCGAGCTGAACCAGTTGCCCAACCGCCGCGCCCAGGGCTTCGTCCTGGCCCGCCGCGCCGAGGATGGCCACGTCCGCCCCTGGCCGATCTTCGTGATCCGCTGGGGCAGGCATGTGCTCGCCTATGAAAATCGCTGCCCGCACGATGGCGTGCATCTCGATTGGGAACGCGGCCAGTTCCTTGATGGAGATGGCCTGCGCATCCTGTGCGGCAAGCATGGCGCGCTGTTCGACATGGGCACAGGGGAATGCGTGGACGGCCCGTGCATGGGCAGCGCGCTGACGCCGGTGGCGCTGGTCGTCGACGAGGAGGGCGACATCTGCGTCACCGGCGTCGTTCTGGAAGAGGACGACGAGCATGACAGCGGCTGCGGGGTGGAATGATCCCCCACCCCGCGCCAGACCGCCTCAGACCGGCCGGTTCTCGTTGCGATTGCGCACCGGCTCCATCGTGGCGACCCCTTCGTCATAGCTGATCTCGGGATAGGCGGCGCTGAACGCGGCCAGCTTGTCCATCACCAGTTGCAGCTTGGCCGGGCCGCCCAGCTTCTTCACGTCGTTCTTGTCGATATCGACCAGTTCCAGCGTTTCCTTCCACACCGTCGATTCATCGAGCGGCAGGACATAGGACGTGACATCCGCCGTCAGCGCCACGCGGTACTTCTTCAGGAAATCGAGGTTGTTGACGAAGAACACATAGGTTCCCGTCGGACTGAGCAGATCGCCCAGCACCGCGCCCACATCCTTGAGATAGGCGAAGCTGTGCAGGTATCCCGCCAGCACCGGGATCTTGCCGGTCGCCGCATCGGCCACGGCAAGAACCTGTTCGATCGAATATTCCGGCGGGCGCTTTTCATCGGCGAACTGTTCCTGGAACGCCAGCGCGATATCGCCGCGAAAGCCGAAGTGGCCGGGCTTGGGCGCCGGTTCCTTGAGCACGGCGTTGAGCAGCCGCTCCTCCGCATCCAGCTTGCCGAAGGCGGTGTCCGCCAGCTTCACCTCGGTGGTCGTCGTCATCGTCGTCGTCTCCTTGCCGCAGGCGCGCGGGATCGCGTGCGTGAACTTGGCGTGCGCGAAATCCGATGCAGGAAACGGGCCAATCGCCGGAGCCGAGAGACCGGACCCGGTTTTGTGTTCAAAGAAACAAAATCGCGTGTCACGAATGTGCGCAAGCCGACATCGCATCCGACAATCGGCGGTGTTTCCCCGCGCTCGCACCGCGCATCCGCCCGGCGCTGGCCGGTTCCGGCGAACTGGCATGGACTTTGCGGAACACCCTTCACGAGCAGTTTCGGCCCGCGCGCAGACGCTGCCCACGGACCACCCGCCAGGAGAACACGCCATGATCGTCCTGACCGACAGCGCCGTCGAAGCGGTGAAGACCGCGATCTCCAAGGCAAGCGACCTGCCCGCCGGCCTGCGCATCCAGGTCGAGGCGGGCGGCTGCGCCGGCTACAAGTACATGATGGGCCTGGTCAAGGAACCGGGCGCCGACGATGCCATCGTCGCCTTCGACGACATCGCCGTGTTCATCGACGAAGCGAGCCAGCCGCTGCTGGCCGGCACCACGATCGACTTTGTCGTGGCGCTCGAAGGCTCGGGCTTCACTTTCGAAAATCCCAATGCCGAGAGCAGTTGCTCTTGCGGCAAATCCTTCGGCTGAGGAGCGCGCACCATGTGGGACTATACGGACAAGGTTAAGGACTATTTCTACAACCCGAAGAACTCGGGCATCCTGGAAGACGCCAATGGCGTCGGCGATGTCGGCGCGATCAGTTGCGGCGATGCGCTGCGCCTGATGATCAAGGTGGACGAACCCACCCAGGTGATCACCGACGCCCGCTTCCAGACGTTCGGCTGCGGCTCCGCCATCGCGTCGTCGTCCGCGCTCACCGAACTCATCATCGGCAAGACGGTGGAGCAGGCGCTGGCGCTGACCAACCAGGACATCGCCGATTTCCTGGGCGGCCTGCCCCCCGAAAAGATGCACTGCTCGGTCATGGGCTACGAGGCGCTGCACGCCGCCGTCGCCAATTATCGCGGCGAAGTGTGGGTGGACGATCACGAGGAAGGCGCGCTGATCTGCAAATGCTTCGGCGTGGACGAAGCGATGATCGAGCGCACCATTCGCGGCAACGCCCTGACCTCGGTTGAGGAAATCACCAACTACACCAAGGCCGGCGGCGGCTGCTCGACCTGCGCCGAAGGGCTGGAAGAGGTGCTGGAGCGCGTCAACGGCGAAATGGTGGCCGAAGGCGCGCTGGCGGCCGAACTGGCATTCGATCGCCGGGCTTTCGTTCGTCCGGTGAAGAAAGGCATCGTCAACACCGCGCCCGAAGCGCGCAAGGCGCCGCTCACCACGCTCCAGAAGATCCGCCTGATCGAGGAAACGATCGAGACGATCCGCCCCAGCCTGCAGCGCGATGGCGGCGACTGCGAACTGATCGACGTGGACGGCAACCGCGTGATGGTGCGCCTGACCGGCGCCTGTGTGGGGTGCCACCTGTCGAGCGCGACGATCGAGGGCGTACAGGCCAAACTCGTCGAGGCGGTCGGCGTGCCGCTCGTCGTCATTCCCGTAACCCAGTACCATTGAGGAGGCGTGCGATGACGAACCCGGTCTATCTCGACAACAACGCCACCACGCGCACCGACCCCGAAGTGGTGCAGGCCATGCTGCCGTTCTTCACCGAACAATTCGGCAACGCCAGCTCGATGCACGCTTTCGGCGCGGAAGTGGGCAGCGCGCTCGCCACGGCGCGCAAGCAATTGCAGGCGCTGCTGGGCGCCGCCTTCGATCACGAGATCGTCTATATGTCGAGCGGGACGGAGGCGGACAACAGCGCCATCCTTTCCGCGCTGGAAACCCAGGCCGGGCGCGATGAGATCGTGACCTCCGCGGTCGAACATCCCGCCGTGCTGAGCATGGTCGCGCATCTGGAAAAGACGCGCGGCGTCACCGTCCACGTGATCGGCGTGGATGCGCGCGGCCGGCTGGACATGGACGCCTATGCCAAGGCGCTGGGGCCGAAGACGGCGATCGTCTCGATCATGTGGGCGAACAACGAAACCGGCACGATCTTTCCAGTCGAACGGCTGGCGCACCTGGCGCACGAGGCTGGCGCGCTGTTTCACACCGATGCGGTGCAGGCGGTCGGCAAGATCCCGATGAACCTGGCGGAAAGCGAGATCGACATGCTTTCGCTGTCCGGCCACAAGCTGCACGGCCCGAAAGGGATCGGCGCGCTCTATGTCCGCAAGGGCGTGCGCTTTCGCCCGCTGGTGCGCGGCGGCCACCAGGAACGCGGCCGGCGCGCCGGCACCGAAAACGCGCCGGGCATCATCGGCCTTGGCAAGGCAGCCGAACTGGCGCTGGCCCACATGGCAGACGAACAGACCCGCGTCGCCGCCCTGCGCGACCGGCTGGAACAGGGCCTGCTGCAACGCATCGGCAACAGCTTCGTCACGGGCGATACCGAAAACCGGCTGCCCAACACCGCCAATGTCGCCTTCGAATATATCGAGGGCGAGGCCATCCTCCTGCTGATGAACCGCGATGGCATCGCCGCCTCGTCCGGCTCGGCCTGCACGTCCGGCTCGCTCGAACCCAGCCATGTGCTGCGCGCGATGAACGTGCCCTACACCGCGGCGCACGGCGCGATCCGCTTTTCCTTCAGCCGCGAGAACAGCGATGCCGATGTCGATCGCGTGCTGGAAGCGATGCCGCCGATCATCGAGCGGCTGCGCGAAATGTCGCCGTTCTGGCGTGAACGCGATGTGCGCACCGCCGAATTCAAGCCCAGCTACGCCTGACGGAGTGTAAAGCCATGCCCGCCGCCCTGCCGCCCGTCATCATCAACGACAGCACGCTTCGCGATGGCGAGCAAGCGCCCGGCGTGGCCTTCACGCCAGAGGAAAAGCTGGCCATCGCGCTCGCCATCGAAGCTGCCGGGGTGGACGAGATCGAAGCCGGCATTCCGGCGATGGGCCGCGAGGAAATCGATACGCTGGCGGCGATCCGCGCTGCGGTGCGCCGCGCCGACGTGATCGCCTGGTGCCGGATGATGCCGCACGATATCGATGCCGCGCTGGAAAGCGGCGTCGGGCGCCTGCATCTTTCCGTGCCGGTTTCCGACCGCCAGATCAGGGCCAAGTTCGGCACCGGGCGCATCGACGTGCTCGATCGCATCGAACGCACCGTGCGCTATGCGCGCGAACGGGGCCTGCGCGTTTCGGTGGGCGGCGAGGATGCCAGCCGCGCCGACATCGATTTCCTGAAGCGCGCGATCGTGGTGGCCGAGACGGCTGGCGCGCACCGCTTCCGCTATGCCGATACGCTCGGCGTGCTCGATCCGTTCGAGACGTGCAGCATCTTTCGCGCGCTTTGCGCCGAAACCGATATCGAGCTGGAATTCCATGGCCACGACGACCTCGGCCTCGCCACCGCCAACACGCTGGCTTCGGTGCGGGGCGGGGCGACGCACGCCAGCGTCTGCGTCCTTGGCCTTGGCGAGCGGGCCGGCAACGCGGCGCTGGAGGAAGTCGTCACCGGCCTGCGCGAAACGCAGCGGCGCAGCACCGGCGTGGCGCTGGAACGCCTGACCGGTCTCGCCGAACTGGTCGCCGAAGCCGCGCGGCGACCGATCCCCGAATCCAAGTCGATCGTTGGCGGCAGTGTGTTCGCGCATGAATCGGGCATCCACGTCTCGGGCCTGTTGCGCGATGCGGGCACGTATGAAGCGCTCGATCCGACCGCCTTCGGGCGCGAACGGACCATCGTGCTGGGCAAGCACAGCGGCAGCGCCGCGATCGGTTCGATGCTGCGCTCGATCGGGCTGGAAAGCGATCATCAGCGGATCGGCGCGATCCTGGCCGAAGTGCGCGCCCGCGCGATCAGCCAGAAGCGCGCGGTGAGCGTGATCGAACTGGCCGAAATGCACGCCGCCACCGCGCATGGAGTGCTGCAATGACCCTGTGGCGCCAGATCGCGCAAGACGTGCGCTGCGTTGCGGCGCGCGATCCCGCCGCTAACAGCCGGCTGGAAATCCTGCTGACGTATCCCGGCGTCCACGCGGTGATCTGGCATCGCATCGCGCATCGCCTGTGGCGGCGCGGCTGGCGGTTTTCCGCGCGCCTGGTGGCCTGGTTCGCGCGCGTGCTCACCAATGTCGACATTCACCCCGCCGCGGTCATCGGGCTGCGCTTCTTCATCGATCACGGCGCGGGCGTCGTCATCGGGGAAACCGCGCAGATCGGCAACGACGTGACGCTTTATCACGGGGTCACGCTGGGCGGCACGAGCTGGTCTCCCGGCAAGCGCCATCCGACGCTGGAGGACGGCGTGCTGGTCGGCTGCGGCGCCAAGATCCTTGGCCCCGTCACCATCGGCGCGGGCGCGCGCATCGGCGCGAACAGCGTTGTCGTCGATCCGGTGCCACCACGCATGACCGTTGTCGGCATTCCCGGCCGCATCGTCATCGACCGGCGTGAACGGCGTATCGTCGGCGGGCGGATCGACCTGTCGCACCACCTGATGTCCGACCCGGTGGGCGATGCGTTCCGCCTCGTGCGGGCGTGGCGATAGGGAGTAACGGCGATGGGCGAATTGAACGCAGCCGGCGGGGCCGGTGTGAAAGTTGAGGAAAAGCTGTTCCAGAACCGCTATCTGGTCGATGCGGGACGGCCGCATATCCGCATCAAGCCGCATGATACGCCCTCGGAAGGGCTGCTGGCGATGACCCACCTCTGCCCCGCCGGCTGCTATAGCCTGGGCGATGGCGGACAAGTGGAAATCAGCGCCGATGGCTGCGTCGAATGCGGCACCTGCCGCATCGTCACCGCCGCCACCGGCGAGATCGAATGGAACTATCCGCGTGGCGGGTTCGGCGTCCTCTACAAGTTCGGCTGAGCGCGCGGGCGGCACCGGGCGACCGGCGCGCAACGCAGGCGCAGCGCGGGATTTTGCGATTGCGAAGGCGATGGATTTCTGCGACCTTACCACATTGACCTACCGAGTCCTGCCAGGCCGTAGACAACGGCTGGTCCTTCGATCCGGAGAGGATGCGCCAGTCGTAGGAGTGGCGAGATGTTCGGATCGCACCCAGATGTCAAAGACGTCGATCGCGGCCATGCCTATGCCGCGTTACCGACCAAGCATGCCAAAGTGACGCACACTCGCGCCGATATCGCGCTTCGCGGCGTTTATGAAATCTCGAAGATCCTGGTCACGCCGGGGCGGCTGGAAAACACGCTCGCCAAAGTGCTGACATTGCTGTCCAGCTTTCTCGACATGCACCATGGCATCGTCGCGCTGCTCGATAGCCAGGGCAACGCGCATACCGCCGTGGGCATCGGCTGGCGCGAGGAACAGGCGCACGAATACCTGGGCCGCCTGCCCGAACGCGCCATCGGCCAGATCGTGACCACCGGCATGCCCGTGGTGGTGGACAACGTGGCGAACAGTTCGCTGTTCGCCGGCTGGACGCCCGATGGCGAGCGCCCCGTGCCGGACCGCGTGTCGTTCATCGGCGTGCCGATCAAGGATCGCGACGTGGTGATCGGCACGCTGACGATCGAACAGATCTGGCGCGAGGACAGCACCTATCACGCCGTCGACGAGGACGTGCGCTTCCTGGCCATGGTCGCCAACCTGGTGGGGCAGACGGTGCGCCTGATGACCATCGTCGGGCGCGATCGCGAACGGCTGATGGCACAGCAGAGCCTGCTCGAAAAGGAACTCTCGCAGAAGAACGGCAGCGAAAAGGACCAGCGCACCGGCGGCATCGTCGGGCAAAGCCGCGCGTTGCAGGCGGTGCTGGACAAGATCAAGATCGTCGCGCGCAGCCATTCCACGCTGCTGCTGCGCGGCGAAAGCGGCACCGGCAAGGAACTGTTCGCCCGCGCCACGCACGATTTCTCGCTCCGCGCGAACAAGCCCTTCGTCAAGCTGAACTGCGCCGCATTGCCCGAATCCGTGCTCGAATCCGAACTGTTCGGGCATGAAAAAGGCGCGTTCACCGGCGCGGTGGCGCAGCGCAAGGGCCGCTTCGAGATGGCCGATGGCGGCACCTTGTTCCTCGACGAGATCGGCGACATTTCGCCCGCATTCCAGGTCAAGCTGCTGCGCGTGCTGCAGGAGGGCGAGTTCGAGCGGGTCGGCGGCAACAAGACGCTCAAGGTCGATGTGCGGCTGGTCTGCGCCACCAATCGCAACCTCGAAATGGCGGTGACCAAGGGCGAATTCCGCGCCGACCTCTACTACCGCATCAACGTGGTGACGATCCGCCTGCCCGCGCTGCGCGAACGGCGCGAGGACGTGCCACTGCTCGCCCGCGAATTCCTGCGCCGCTTCGACGAGGAACACCACACCAGCCACGGGCTGACAGAATCGGCGCAGGCCGTGCTCGAAAGCTGCTATTTCCCCGGCAACGTGCGCGAACTGGAAAACTGTCCGGCGTCAGCGCCAATGGCACAGATTTGAGGTTGTGAATTAAGGAGGATTTGGGCTTCGTCGTAGTGACGAAGGAACGAAGATGAAGCCCAAATCCTCCTTGAAAAAATCGGTGAAGGC